>JANOBN010000188.1:0-5007 GCA_031411675.1 Bacteroidota bacterium
CGTCCGCCACATCTTGCTGTTTTGCTGGTCGGTAATGATGGCGCCTCTGAAACCTATGTCAAAAATAAAATCAAAACTTGTACAGATGTTGGTTATAAATCTACATTAATTCAATTTCCGGCAGCTGTAAGAGAAGGGGAACTGTTGGATAAAATACAGGAATTAAATGCAAATGATGAGATTGACGGCTTTATTGTGCAATCGCCATTACCAAAACATATTTCTGTAACTAAGGTAATTGAAGCAATAGCCCCTCATAAAGATGTGGATGGATTTCATCCGGTAAACATCGGCAGAATGATGATGCAGTTACCCTGTTTTATTCCTGCTACACCAAAAGGTATTCTTAAGCTTATTGAAAGGTGCGATATTGATACCGCCGGAAAACATGCTGTGGTAGTTGGCAGAAGCAATATTGTAGGTACACCAATGTCTTTGCTTTTATCAAGGAACACATATCCCGGCAACTGTACAGTAACGTTGACTCATAGTTATACTAAAAATATTAGGGAGATTTTATTGCAGGCAGATATTATTATTTCAGCAATAGGTAAACCTGAATTTATTACTGCTGATATGATTAAGGAAGGAGCTGTAGTAATTGATGTAGGTATCACCCGTGTTCTTTCTGATGAGGTAAAGTCAGGTTACCGTTTAGCCGGAGATGTAAAGTACGATGAAGTAGCCCCCAAATGCAGTTTTATAACACCGGTGCCCGGAGGCGTTGGGCCAATGACTATTATTGCTTTAATGCACAATACCCTGCTTGCTGCTCAAAAAACAATATATAAAGATGCCGGTCTCCAGCCAGTCCGGTAAGGATAGTCCTAATGCATCAGGACTGCCCGTCATGGAACATTTTTATACCATTCAAGGCGAAGGTGTAAATACAGGCAAAGCAGCTTATTTTATTCGCCTTGCCGGTTGCGATGTTGGTTGTGTTTGGTGCGATGTAAAAGATTCCTGGAATGCCGATAATTATCCTTTGATGAAGATAGGGGAGATGTTGGATGTAATAAAGCAACACAATGCAGGCATGGCCGTTATAACAGGCGGAGAACCGATGATGTACAACCTTGATGAGTTATGTTATAATCTCAGTAGTCATAATATATATGCTTGTCTTGAAACGTCGGGAGCTTACCCTTTATCCGGACAATGGGATTGGATATGTGTTTCTCCGAAAAAATTCAAAGCCCCGCTACCGGAGGTTTTAAAACAAGCCCACGAACTGAAAGTAATTGTATACAATGCCAGCGATTTTAAATGGGCAGAAGAGCATGCTGCTAAGGTAAGTTTGGCATGTAAACTGTTACTACAACCCGAATTCAGCCGGTTTAATGAAATGATTCCGCTGATTGTTGATTATGTAAAACTAAATCCACAATGGCAGATATCCTTACAAACACATAAAATTATTAATGTGCCATGAGTTATTTAGAAACTAATTACATCGCACAATTTTTGACTAGGAGATGGAAATCATTTTATTTTTTTTTGATTGCAGCACTGGTTTCTTTTAATGTAAATGCGCAGCTTGCATCGTATTCCACTAATTCGAAACAGGCAATTAAGAAGTATGAGGAAGCACTTCATTTTTACAATTCAAAAAAGGATATTGAAGCAATAGAAGCACTGCAGTCTTCAATAAGAAAGGATACCTCATTTATTGAAGCACACATGCTCCTTGCAACCGTATATGAGGGACTAGGAAAAAATAATGAAGCTATTGTTGCATATAAGAATTCATTTGCAATTAAGCCGGCGGCCTTTCCTTACAATTACTTTGCTTGTGCTAAACTGGAATTGAAATCTTGTAATTATAATGATGCTATTGTGCATTTTGAAAGGTATTTAACATTTAAAGGATTAGATGCAAAGCGTAAGAAGGAGGTACAGAAGTATCTTGCTGATTGCCGGTTTTCTATTGAAGCGATGAAACATCCTGTTCCTTTTAATCCCGTTAATATGGGTGAAGGAGTTAATTCAAAATTCCCGGAGTATTACTTTTCTTTTACTATTGATATGAAGAATCTGATTTTCACCAGACAGATTGATGACCCGCAATCAATGTTTGGTCATCATGAAGATTTTTTTATGAGCACTTTTCGTGATGAAAAATGGCAACCTGCAGTGCAATTGGATCCACCATTGAATACGAAAGATAATGAAGGGGCACCAAGCATGTCTGCAGACGGCCGTATAGTGTTTTTTACAGCCTGTCAGCGGGAAGATGGAAAGGGCGGATGTGATATTTATCTTTCCAGCTATTCTGCAGATAACAAGTGGTCTAAACCTGTTAATCTCGGATCTCCTGTAAATACCGGTGTATGGGAGTCGCAGCCTTCTTTTTCTTCAGATGGAAAAACGCTTTATTTCTCCAGAAGAGTGATTACAAACGGGCAGCAAAACAGTGATATATTTTATTCTGTTTTCAGAGATGATTATACCTGGTCAGCACCGTTGCCTTTAAGTGATACTATAAATACTCCTGGTAATGAAGAATCTGTGTTTGTTCATCCTGATAATCAAACATTGTATTTCAGCTCTGATGGTCATGAAGGATTGGGTGGTTTGGATATATATATATCAAGAAGGCTGGAGGACGGACGCTGGGGAGTGCCGGTTAATCTGGGCTACCCTATTAATACTTGTGAGAACGAGAATAGTTTAGTGGTAAGTGCTGATGGTAAGAAAGCTTATTTTGCCAGTAGCAGAAAGGAAGGGTATGGTGACCTGGATTTATATGTCTTTGATCTATACAAAGAAGCGCAACCAATACTCACTAGTTTTGTAAAAGCAAAAGTTATAGATGAAGTAACAACATTACCCTTATCAGCCCGTTTCGAGATCATTGATGTGGAAACCGGAAAGATTGTTGTCAGTAATGTTACTGATAAAATTAAAGGCGAATTTCTTGCATGTTTACCTGCAGGAAAAAATTATTTATTAAATGTGAGCAAAGAAGGTTATTTGTTTTACAGTGATAATTTTGATTGTACCAAGGCAACCGATACACAAAAAGCATTTACTGTTACAGCAAGTTTAAAAAAAATCACGCCCGGAGCTACAGTGGTGTTGAACAATATTTTTTTTGATATTGATAAATTCGATTTAAAAAGTGAGTCTTACCCTGAATTGCAAAAGCTGATATCTTTTCTGAGTACTAACCCGACTATAAAAATTGAAATCGGCGGGCATACCGATAATACAGGTGATAAATTGAAAAATCAGAAGTTGTCTGAAAATCGGGCGTTATCTGTATTAAATTATCTCGTTTTAAAAGGTATTGATAAGGGCAGGTTATCTTTCAGGGGTTATGGGGATTCGCAGCCTTTAGCAGATAATAACACCGAAGAGGGGAGAGCTTCTAACCGTCGGACAGCTTTTATTGTGAAGTAGCTACTAATAATTAATCAATTGCCATTTACACCCGCTCATATTGCAGCTATACTTCCCGCGCATAAACACGTAAAAAATCATCAGTATTTTACAGCACTTGCAATAGGAAGCATTGTTCCTGATATGGAATATTTTCTTCGGTTTAATCCGGCATCAGGGTTCAGTCATACTATCAAAGGTGTTTTTTTATTTGATATTCCGGTTGCATTGTTGATGATATGGCTTTGGAATTTATATATAAAGCAATCGGTTATTAAATTCTTCCCTTTCATTAGAAACAGAAATCTGCCGGAGAATAAAAATACGTCTGCTGCTTATGTACATCCACTAATTATCATCTGGTATACTTTTTTAGGAATACTTACCCATGTATTCTGGGATTCTTTTACCCATGGAAAAGGCTATTTTGTGACACACTTTGATTTTCTGCATCAGGAATATCTGAGTGGTATGTTTAGAATGAAAGGTTGCTATTTGTTATGGTATATCAGCAGCTTTGCCGGAACAATGTTGGTGATATATTATTTTTTCAAAAGACCATCATTAGCCATTAAAGATGGAAATGATATTAAAACGCGAATGGATTTTTGGGCGAAAACAGTTTTTCTTACACTCATGATTGCTGTAATCCGCGTTTCAATGGGGTTGAGCCACAATGTACCACGTCATTTGGTAATAATAATTATTGGTGCTTTTATTTATGCTTATTCCATGTTGGCTTACACCGAAACCGGTGGAAGGCATAATTAATAAGAAAACGGAGTACTAATCTTTTTTAACAGTACTTTTTTCAAATTCTCTTGTTAGAATTTTATCAAGAGTTTCCACATCAATTTTCTTTGCGAGAATCTTTTTTTCGCTGTCAAGTAAAAATATCTGAGGAGTAGTAGAAATATCAAATTCATGACGGAAGTTGTTATGCAGCTTAGGATCGGCTACATTAATCCATTCTAATTTATGTTCTTTGATAAATGCTCTCCATTTGTCCATTTCTACTTCTGTACAAACCGAAAAAACCTCTAAGCCCTGACTTTTATATTTGTTATATAACTCAATCAATGGAGGTGTAGATTTCTTGCAATGCCCGCAGTCAGGATCGTAGAAAAACAGGACAGTATATTTAGCTTTTATACTGTAGAGAGATTTGTAAACACCTGCTGAATCTTCCAGAACCAGATCTCTAACTTTTTTCCCAATGAGAATTGGCTCCAATTGTGCAGCCCGGTCACGGATTTTGAATAATGTAGCTTCATCTACCCAATAGGCTTTCTCTTTAGTGTAATAGTTATTTGCAAGATGAACAAAAACAGCATCAAGTCCCATAATATTTGCTGTTTCATACGTATTGGTAAGATACCAAACCATATATTTAAAAGTCTCTTTATTTGCTGCAGCTTTTGCAATCAAAATATCAGCTTCTTTGTTTACAGAATCCGGCATTTGAATAACCAGATTTTTAATATAGTTAGAAACTTTATTGTGGTAAATCGGGGTGCGCAATAAACGTTCATCCGCAATATCAAAGTTGTCGAAATAATGCTGTTTATAATATCGGAATGCAAACAAACTATCTTTTGCGCCATTTTCAAGTGTTGGCACTTCAGG
>JANOBN010000189.1:0-8779 GCA_031411675.1 Bacteroidota bacterium
AATAACTTAATCACTCAATAACTTAGGTATGAATGGCACGCAGTACAACTACACGCAAGTGATTGGGGTATTGAATAACTCAATAACTTAATAACTTAATCACTCAATAACTTAGGTATGAATGGCACGCAGTACAACTAAGCGCCAGTGTTTGATAATACAATAATGAATATTGAAAAAGGAATATTGAATAATGAATAACCTAATCACTTAATCACTTAATAACTAAATCACTTAATCACTCAATAACTTAGGCATGAATGGCATGCAGTACAAAGACGAGCCAGTGATTGGAAATTCTGCATTCTGCATTTTTTTGTACTAGATACTTGATACTAGATACTAGCTACTAATTTATTCCCAGCCGCTGGCTAAAACATCGGCAATATGCATCACCTTCAAAGGCTTTTGTTGTTTGGAAATAATTCCCTGCATATGCATCAGGCATTGATAATCGGTGGAAATAATAATTTCGGCTTTGGTATCGGTGGCATTGCGAATTTTTTCTTCTCCCATATTTACTGCAATGGATTCAAACTTACGGGGTAAGCCTCCGCCTGCGCCACAACACAGTTCGGTATCCTTCATTTCATTTAATCTTAAGCCACGTACTTTGCTTAATAATACACGAGGTGCTTCTTTGATTTGTAATTCGCGCAATGCGGTGCAGGAATCGTGGTAGGTAGCTACTGCATCCAGACGTGCGCCAACATCTGTTACGTGAAGTACATTCACCAAAAAATCGCTGAATTCAAATATTTTACTGCGAATGTTTTTGTATTCATTGTGTAATACAGAGTTGTGAAACAAGTTTACATAATGATTTTTTATCATAGAAACACACGATGCAGCAGGAGTGACAATATACCGGTCGTCCTGAAATTCATGTATGAGCTTCTCCCCTACTTTCTTGCATTGGTCCCAATAACCATCCACATATGCAGGCTGCCCGCAACAGGTTTGCTCCATATTATAATTTACACCACAGCCTAAACGCTCTAACACCTTTACCATATTGGCAGCAGTACCCGGATAATACTGATCAATATAACAAGGAATAAAAATATCTACAATCATTGTTGATTTACATTTTCAAATTAAATACTACTACTCTGTCGCTAAAATCGATTTTTCATTTCTCACTTTCGACAAGGTTATTAATCCCGCAATAAAAAATACTGCCAGCACAATAATTGAATTACGCATGCTGCCGGTAATTTCATTGATATATCCAAATACAAAAGTACCTAATACGGTTCCGATTTTATCACATACATCATAAAAACTAAAATAGGAAGCATGATCAGTTGTCTCCGGTAACAGCTTTGAATAGGTGGAACGTGATAATGCCTGAACGCCCCCCATCACCATTCCCACTACAGCAGCCAGTCCTATAAACATATTTTGCTCATTTACCCCGAATCGCTTATCACAAAACCACGCACCTATACAGATGAAAATCCAGGTGATGATGGCTATGGTTAATGCTTTTACATTTCCCAGTCTCTTGCTTAAACGCGAAAATACAAAAGCTCCCAGGATGCCTACAAATTGAATGATGAGTATGATAACAATTAATATTGAGGAATCCAGTTTCAATTCGCTAGTGCCAAATAATGTGGCCACATACATTACGGTTTGCGTACCCATGTTGTACAGGAAAAATGATAACAGGTATTTCTTCAAACGAGGTGTATGTTTCAATTCATTCCACACTTTGCGTAGTTCAAGATATCCTTTAGTAAGAACATTACCTTCCTTCTTTTTGTGATAAATATTTGCAGGCAGCCGGTTAAATGTGATCTGTGCAAATCCAAACCACCATACTCCTACCAACAGGAATGATAACCTTGTTGCAAAACCACTTTCAATATTCCCATACCATTGTGGAAACATAATCATGGTAAGGCAAAAAATAAGCAATAATGAACTGCCAACATAACCCATTGAAAAGCCTCTTGCACTTACTTTATCCTGATCAGCAGGAGCAGCTATTTCAGGGAGGTAAGAATTGTAGAACACCACACTACCGGAATATCCAATTGCTGCCAGCATACTTCCCACTATCGCAATATATAATGTTTCTGTTCCGGTGAAGAAGTATAAGGAGGAACAGGCAACAGCACCGAGTGTGCTGAAGAAAAACATGAATTTCTTTTTGTTTCCGCTGTAATCAGCAATAGAAGATAGCAAAGGTGATAAGAAGGCGATCAATAAAAATGCAAGGGAGATAGCATAGGTTTGTAAAGAATCGCTGTTGAATACCCGCCCAAGAAAGGCAACATCTTTATTACCATCATGGGTGGTCACTGCATTAAAGTAAATGGGAAAAAGTGCTGAAGTTATAACAAGTGAATAAGCAGAATTGGCCCAATCGAACATGGTCCAGGCACGGATGATTCGCTTATTGCCAATAACAGGCTCTTGCATTTTAGTATTCCGGTTTTTTGTGGTTGCCGGTAAAACTAATCATAAAAAACATTAGTTGGCCCAGATTACTTTTACAGTAACTGAAGTGCCTGTAACAGCATCTGTTTTGGTGAAGGATGTCGGGAAAACACCGGTACGGGAAAAATAATCTGCGGGACGGTAACTGAATGTACCAATCTGATCATCGGCAAGTGCTGCAGGATCGTAATCCAGAAATTTCAGGGTGAAGGAATTTTCGAAATCGGTTACTTCCAATGCCGGATTGAAAGGATAAAGCACAGTATAGGTGTTGTTAAAATATATATATCCGCCCGGTCCCACCATTTCTGTACCGGATGAATTATAAATGCGGAAATATAAATCAGGATCAGTATCGCCGCTTCCGGTATCCCATGTAGTACCATCCGGCTTTAATGCAGGTGCAGTGCCCTGAATCTGATAAATGCGAATGCGACTATACGGTGATACATTTACATTTTTTGTTTTTCCGGCAGTGCCATAGGATGTAGTGAGTCGTGCATACACAGGATAATAACCGGTGCTGTCATACACATGCGTTACCGTTGTTCCTGTTGCTGTTTTACCATCACCGAAGTCCCAGGTTACTTCGCCTTCATCGGAAGGGGTGGATGTAAAATTTACAGTAACCGGTGCTACATTTTTATTGCCGCTGTAACTAAAATCGATGGCTGCCTGTTTATTCTCTTCTTCCTTCTTACAGGAAATAACGAAAACAAGAATTGCTAAAAGATATAGACGGCTGCATTTCATCAGAATCAAATATAGCAATTAATAGCACACTGCCTTCCAGCTGCAGGTAAAAGTTTCGTCATTATTTAATTTCAATATGCCCTCTTTATGCTCCAGCATTCCGTCTGATAATACAGAATCCGTCACTCCTTGCCAGGGCTCCAGACAAACAAAATCGGCATCCTTCGCTGCCCAGATACCAAAAAACGGATATCCCGAAAAATGAAAGTCTAATCCATGATGATCCTTTTTATTTTTGATGCTGATGATATCAGAAGCTAAATTTTTAAACACTAATGCATCCGTTGCAAATAATTTCTTTTCTAATGGCAGTACTTGGCTGTTGTTTAAATACTCCACTGGCTGTACTGCAAGCAATCCGTTATCGAGCGGCCAGCGATGTGCATTTTCTGTTTTATTAAATTGCAGATAATAATCTTCATATTGATGTGCCTCATTCAACGGCACTTTAAAAGCAGGATGTGCACCAATGGAAAAATACATTTCCGCACCTCCCTTATTCATCACTTTGCAAATTACTTTCACTGCATTTTCAATCAACTTATAAGTTATCTGCAGTTCAAAATTGCATGGATAATTCTTTTTTGTATCATCATCAGCCTTTAATGAAAATGTAGCGATTGTTTCTTCTGCATTCAACACTGTAAACATCTTTGTTCTTGCAAAACCATGTCTGTCGAGTGAAAACTCGTTATTGTTAAATATATATTTTCCATTTTTAAGTGACCCCACAATTGGAAATAATACCGGGCTATGTTTCGGCCATGCTGTTCCGGCTTGCCAGAGGTATTCTAAATTGCTTTGTTTGTTAAACAAAGAACATAGCTCGGCGCCAAGAGGCATTATCCGAGCTGTGATATATTCGTTAGTTAAGGTGATCATATTGATGGATGAAGTTGCAGGGTACGAAGTTAAATTCTTTCAGTTATTAAGCTTATTTGCCAAAAAAAATAATCCCTTTGATCATTTTGCAATATGCTCTTTTGAATTTTGGACGAATAGAATTGGGACGCGGCAGACATGCCTACGGCATTTTCATACGCACAACCAGCGCTGCCTCCCGAGGCCGGCAAGGCCTCGGCCAATCCTTTCGACTGCATTATTGCAATGTAACATTGCACTGCTGTTAATCCTTAACCGCTGTGACAACTTTTTGTTGTGGAGGTTGATCCGTGCAAGAACGCAAGGTCGAAAGGAATGGCCTGGAATTATTGCTGTTGCCGGAGGCAATTTAGATCCGATAGCTATCGGATTTAGAATTTAGAATTTAGAATTTCCCTTCGATCAGGCCACGTCCATTCCCGACGACTGCATTATTGCAATGTAGCATTGTACTGTTGTTGATCTTTAACCGCTGTGACAACTTTTTGTTGCTGATGATGATCCGTGCAAGAACGCAAGGTCGAAAGGAACGGACTGGATATGTTGCTTTCGCCTGAAGTAATTTAGTCGCGAAGACTCGCGATTCAATTTATTTTTTCTCTGCGCTTTCTCTGCGTATTTCACTCCGCGCACTCCGCGGTTAAATAACGTCTGATCCATCAATGCCGTATGCTGATGGTTGAGTATTGCAGTTGACAAAGTTTTGCTTCTGCAAATTACAATGCTGAAATGCTTAAGAAATTTGAAACAATGAAACTGTACGCAGAAAGTATGCCTACGGATTAATGCAGAATGAAGAATTATGAATATTAAATTTTGATCCGATAGCTATCGGATTTAGAATTCCCTACGCAATTTCTCTTCGGATAATATTCAACGCTGCACCGGCTTTAAACCATTCAATCTGGTTTTCATTGTAGGTATGGTTGACGTTGATGGTATCACTTGTTCCGTCTTTGTGATGGAAAGCCAGTTGCAACTGTTTTCCGGGAGCAAATGTGGTAAGACCTAAAATATCTATTACATCATCTTCCTGAATCTTGTTGTAATCTTCTTTATCAGCAAAAGTTAATGCCAGCATTCCCTGCTTCTTCAAATTGGTTTCGTGAATACGTGCAAATGATTTCACCAATATAGCACGAACACCTAAGAAACGCGGCTCCATGGCTGCATGCTCACGGGAAGAACCTTCACCATAATTTTCATCACCCACCACAATACTTCCGATACCTGCTTCTTTGTATGCACGCTGCACTTTAGGTACTTCATCATACGAACCATTGATCTGATTCTTCACCGAATTAATTTTCTCGTTGAAGAAGTTCAATGCACCAATTAACATATTGTTGGAAATATTATCCAGATGTCCGCGGAAACGTAACCACGGTCCTGCCATAGAAATATGATCCGTTGTACATTTTCCTTTTGCTTTAATGAGCAACTTCAATCCTTTCAGATCTGTTCCCTCCCATGGAGTAAATGGCTCTAACAACTGCAAACGACTACTGGTTTCTGACACCAGAATATTAACTCCACTGCCATCAACAGCCGGTGCCTGATAACCTGCATCTTCTACAGCAAATCCTTTCGAGGGTAATTCATCACCTGTCGGTGGATCCAGTTTTACTTTCTCCCCTTTTTCATTGGTGAGATAATCAGTAAGCGGATTAAAAGTAAGATCCCCTGCTATGGCTAATGCAGTTACAATTTCAGGAGAGGCAACAAATGCATATGTATTCGGATTGCCATCATTGCGCGACTGAAAATTACGGTTGAAAGAATGGATGATGGTATTCTTTTCTTTCTTATCAGCACCTACACGATTCCACATTCCGATACAAGGACCGCAGGCATTTGCAAAAACGGTAGCACCAATCTTTTCAAATGCATTGATGAAACCATCGCGCTCAATGGTGTAACGAATGGTTTCAGAACCGGGTGTTATGGTAAACTCTGATTTTGTTTTTAATGATTTATCTGCTACTTGTTTTGCAAGAGATACAGCACGGGAAATATCTTCATAAGAAGAGTTGGTACAAGAACCGATCAATCCAACTTCAATATTTTTTGGCCAGCCGTTTTTCTCTGCAGCCGCTTTCATTTGAGATATTGGCGTTGCTAAATCAGGAGTAAACGGACCATTAATTTGTGGCTCAAGGTCAGAAAGATTAATTTCAATTACCTGATCAAAATATTTTTCGGGATTTGCATACACTTCCTTATCACCGGTAAGATGCTCTCTCACACCATTTGCCAAATCAGCAATATCAGCACGACCTGTTGCACGTAAATAACGCTCCATGGAATCGTCGTATCCGAAGGTAGAAGTAGTAGCACCAATCTCCGCACCCATATTACAAATAGTGCCTTTACCGGTACAACTTAAACTGATGGATCCTTCACCGAAATATTCTACAATAGCGCCGGTACCACCTTTCACTGTTAAAATTCCCGCTACTTTATTAATCACATCTTTTGATGACGCCCATCCTGATAATTTTCCGGTGAGTTTAATTCCAATCAGCTTCGGCCATTTTAATTCCCATGGTAATCCTGCCATTACATCGCATGCATCAGCGCCGCCTACACCAATGGCAATCATTCCTAATCCGCCGGCATTCACCGTATGCGAATCCGTACCAATCATCATTCCTCCGGGAAATGCATAATTCTCCAGTACAATCTGGTGAATGATCCCTGCACCCGGCTTCCAGAAACCGATACCATATTTATTAGAAACAGAAGCGAGAAAGTCGAACACTTCCTTACTATCAGAATTTGCATTTTTTAAATCTTCTGCAGCACCGGTTTTTGCCATAATCAAATGATCGCAATGCACCGTAGAAGGAACAGCCACCTTAGGACGTCCTGCCTGCATAAACTGCAACAATGCCATCTGTGCGGTTGCATCCTGCATAGCCACACGATCCGGAGCAAAGTCAACATAACTTTTACCGCGCTCGAAGGCTGTTGCTTTTTGGTGAGCATGGAGGTGAGAGAACAGAATTTTCTCAGAAAGCGTAAGCGGGCGACCACTTATTTCTCTTGCCTGTTGAATGCGTGCAGGTAGTGTAGCATACAACTGCCTGATCATGTCGATATCAAATGCCATTTTTTATAGATTTTATCAATTGTTATATTATTGTAAATCAGTTGTTTGTTTGCAATATTATGCTTCTTTCAACTATCTGCGAAGGTAATAAAATTAGTATCTAGTATCAAGTATCAAGTAGCTAGTACAAAATTTTGCTGTCGCAGAGGGCTGGCGGGAAATAGTAGCTAGTATCAAGTAGCTAGTACATGTGGTTGCCTGAAATAGGTTGACTTTTTAGTTATTTATTAATGTTGTTGTTTCTTTTTTGCTTCTTTTTTCTTTGTTAGTAACCACGTTTTTTGTTAATAACGGATGTGTCCATTCATATACTGTGAGTGGAGGTCCTTCATTTCCTTTTAAATTTAATAAACGGTTTTCATAGCAGATCGGTGAGATTTTGCCAAGTTGGGTATGGGGTCGTTCGTAATTATATAAGTTTTTAATTTTTTTTATTTGAGATTGGATGTTATCCGGTGTTAAGATCAATTCTCCTAAGTATTCATTTTTAATGGTCCCTTGTACTCTTTCTACATAGGCATTCTCTTGAGCCAATTTGCACATACTTTGTTTAAATTGATATTTCTCTAATTCTTCTTTAAAATGTAATGCTAAGAATTGTGTGCCTCTGTCAGAATGAAAGATGCAATCTTTAAAAGATAACCCTTTTCTATTCTTTACCGCCTCTCGCAATGCTTTGACTAGTTCCTGTGCTGTTAATTTATTGGAAACATGCAGGGCAAGTAAACGACGCGAATAAACATCAATTATTGCAATACCATAATAATCCAATTGTCCGACTTTTAAATAGAAGAAATCACTCTGTAAAGCCTGATTAATCCCTGTCAGTGTTCTGCCTTCTAAATAATTAGGGCATACCTGCAGCTTGCTAGCCCAAGTGGTTTTGATTACACTGCGCTTTAGCTTCAATTTGAAGCCATTGGTAAAACCAATTTGTTCAAATAAATCTCGCCCTACCTGCACCTGAGAACTTACCTTCCAATACATCCTTCTACAACCCATTCGTTTATGATTCTTTCGAATTTCATTACAATGAGAGATCACCTTTGCACTTACGCTAAGAACATACTCTTTGCGTCTGTTATATTTATGCAATGCCTGTTTACTTATTCCGGCAACTAAATACAATTCTTTCATTTTGTAGCAGTGTGATCGTTTGTGGATGCGGAACCATTCGAGGGATTCTTTGAGATGTTTTTTTTTAAATCCGTCTTGTATTCATCATTTGCCAGATCAATTATTTTATTGAGCAAGTCAACCTCCATTTGTTTACGACCTAGTGCCGCTTCCAAATCCTTAATGCGTTTTTCCAGCTCCCGGCTGTGGTATGCTTCACTTTTATCCTCAACTACCATGACACGATTTTTAATCAAATATCGGCTATATTTATTTAACCAATTATAGATGGTGGTCTCATGTACACCTAGCTCATGGTAAGCCTGGGTGACCGTACATAATCCATTCTCAATATCCTTAACTGTTTGCTTGCGAATTTGTTCACTGAAAATTCGGCGCTGCCTTTTTCTAATAAACTGTTTCTTTTGTCCCATTTTTTAAGTCGAGTTTTGGTCAACCTATTTCAGG
>JANOBN010000190.1:0-2731 GCA_031411675.1 Bacteroidota bacterium
AAGGCATACTTCGTGGCAAAATAAAAGAGCTGCAGTACTGGAGTTTGTAAAATATCGAAATAAATACCCTTAATTAATTTAAACATAAACCACCCATTACCGTAAAACCTTAGATCATTCAATACTTAAAAAAATGAATACTAAAAAAATACTGGTTACCGGCGGTACGGGCTACATTGGTTCACATACAGTAGTGGAACTTATTGAGAAAGGCTACGATGTATTTATCATTGATAATCTTTCCAATTCTCATTCTGAGGTTCTTGATGCAGTGGAAACTATAACAGGTAAACGTCCGTTTTTTGCCAATATTGATCTTTTGAATAAGCAGGCAATAAATGAGTTTTTACGAATACATGCCATTGATGCTATTATCCATTTTGCTGCATTTAAAAATGTTGGCGAATCGGTAAGTATGCCGTTGGAATACTACCGCAACAATCTCGTTTCGTTACTGAATATGCTGGAGCTTTGCCGCGAACATTCCATAAAAAACTTTGTATTCTCTTCCTCTTGTTCAGTTTATGGTCAACCTGACCGTTTACCAATTGATGAGTTTGCAGAAACAAAGCCGGCACAATGTCCTTATGCCAATACCAAAAAGATTGGAGAAGATATTCTTCGTGATACGGTAAAGGCAGTGGATATGAATGTGATTTCCCTCCGTTATTTCAATCCTGTTGGTGCGCATACTTCTGCTTTAATGGGTGAATATCCAATCGGTGCGCCGTTAAGTCTGGTTCCTGTTGTTACACAAACTGCAATTGGTAAAAGAGACCAATTAAAAGTTTTTGGCAGTGACTATAATACACCGGATGGCAGTTGCGTCAGAGACTACATTCATGTGATGGACATTGCAGCAGCACATGTGGTTGCAATTGACAGAATGCTAAGCAATAAAACCAAATCAAAATACGAATTATTTAATCTGGGTACAGGCAAAGGACTTTCTGTCTTCGAAATAATAAATGCATTTGAAAAAATTTCAGGAACGAAACTAAATTACGAGGTGATTGGTCGCCGCGAAGGAGATGTGGAACAGGTGTACGCTGATACAACCTATGCCAATAAAGAGTTGGGATGGAAAGCCACACGCGGTATTGACGATATGATTGCTACAGCTTGGGCCTGGGAACAAATGTTGCAGAAAAAAAAAACGAGTGAATTACCAAACCTCAAGCAACAAGGCATCACAAATAATGATAAATAATTAAATGAATAACGCGCCGCAAGAGGCGGGTAATTCACCCCATCAGAATTAAAGCATAAAATTATAAGAATAAAAAAAATCAGTAAGGTCACCATGAATCGAAACATTTTAATAACAGGAGGCGCAGGTTTTATCGGATCGCATGTGGCAAGAAGGATGGTAAAAAATTATCCGGATTATCAGATTATTAATCTGGATAAACTTACATATGCAGGGAATCTGGCTAACCTGAAGGATATTGAGCATCATAAAAATTACACTTTTATTAAAGGTGATATCTGTGATGCAGCATTACTATCCGGCATCTTCGAAAATTACAAAATTAATGGTGTCATTCACCTTGCAGCAGAGTCGCATGTGGACAGAAGCATTGCAAATCCTATGGAATTTGTAAACACCAATATTATTGGCACCGTTACTTTATTAAATGCAGCACGTCAGGCATGGAAAAACAATCCGGAAGGAAAACGATTTTATCATGTTAGTACCGATGAAGTGTATGGCTCTTTAGGAAGTATCGGTTTTTTTACGGAAGAAACTCCTTACGATCCTAGAAGCCCTTATTCCTCCAGCAAAGCAAGTTCTGATCATATGGTAAGAGCCTATCATCATACTTATGATCTTCCTGTAATCATTTCTAACTGTTCTAATAATTATGGAAGCTTCCACTTTCCTGAAAAATTAATACCTCTTGCAATCACCAATATTATGAACATGAAATCAATTCCGGTTTATGGGAAAGGTGAAAATGTGAGAGACTGGTTGTTTGTAGAGGATCATGCTGTTGCTATTGATGTGATATTTCACTACGGAAAAAATGGCGACACATATAATATCGGTGGCCACAATGAGTGGAAAAATATTGACCTTATTCAGTTACTTTGTTCTATAATGGATCGCAAACTGAATCGTGCGGAAGGAACATCGGCAAAACTGATTACTTATGTGAAAGACCGCGCCGGACACGACCTTCGGTATGCAATAGATTCCTCCAAATTACAACGTGAACTGGGATGGAAACCTTCTTTACAATTTGAAGAAGGCCTTGAAAAAACAGTTGACTGGTACCTTGCCAATACGGCATGGATTGAACAGGTTACTTCGGGTGAATACCAAAATTATTATCAACAGCAATATCAGATGCGGTAATATATATTACCCAAAACCAAAACTATGAACCCTCATCCTATCTTTAAATATTCTTACCATACACCTGATATAAAAGACAGTTCCATATTAATTACCGGTGGTGCAGGATTTATCGGTTCCAACCTTGTAGAATATCTTCTTTTAAATGGTGCTAAGAAAGTCAGAGTTCTGGACAATCTCAGCAATGGTTTCGCTACTAACATTGATCCTTTTTTAGCTAACCCGGCTTATGAGTTTATTCAAGGAGACATAACAGATTTTGCAACTTGTGAAGCAGCATGCAGGGGAATCGATTTAATGCATAAATGATTACAAGCTACAAGCTACCTGCTGCAGAACGAAGATAGGGATGAATATTAATATAAGCTATAT
>JANOBN010000191.1:0-5180 GCA_031411675.1 Bacteroidota bacterium
AATCAGGTTTAACATCACGTTTTAATGCGGCCGGTTTAAAAAGTATCGTTGCAAATTTTAAGGATGCCGGTTGTTGTTTTGATAGTTCTTCAATTATGTACACAGCAGTATCGCCTGTATCAATAATATCTTCAACAATAATTACATGTCTGTCCTTTATGCTTTCACTTAAACCAATCATATTTTTCACAGTTCCGGTACTGGCAACGCCGCTATAGCTGGAGACTTTAATAAACGCCAATTCACATTCAACGGTGATATTCTTCACCAGATCTGCCATAAATATCAGTGCTCCGTTAAGAACTCCGTTAAATAAAGGGCGCTTACCCTGATACTCTTTATTCAAAATTGCAGCCATTTCAGCAACTTTTTTCTGGATATCCTCTGCCTTGATAAATGTTTCAAACTGCTTATCGTGAACTTTTACTGTTGCCATAACCACATTTAGAAGTGCGAAAGTAGCGAATTTCTCTGTGCAAGAGCACTTTATTGGCCTGTAGTTTAGTGAATTCGGCAGGCCGGAAAGATACCAACCGACAGCGTTATTTTGTGACCAATTTGCTATCATTGCCGCTATATGAATACGAATTTTTCCGGCAATGAATTTACACTGGGAATACTAGGTGGCGGACAGCTTGGACGTATGTTGCTGCAACGCACTATTGACCTCAATATCACTACCGCAGTAATGGATCCGGATCCTTCTGCCCCCTGCAGAAACCTTTGTGATCGGTTTGTAAATGACCAATTTAATGACTTCGAGGCTGTTTATAGTTTTGGCAAATCTGTAAACCTGCTTACTGTTGAAATTGAACATGTTAATACAGAAGCCCTCCTACGGCTGGAAGCTGAGGGGCTGCCTGTTTACCCTCAACCTGCTATTCTGGCAATGGTTCAGGATAAAGGCCTGCAAAAGGAGTTCTATCAAAATCATAATATTCCAACCGCTCCTTTTCGTCTCATTAATGAAAAAAAAGAATTATTTAACTATGTCTCGGAGTTCCCGCTTATTTTAAAAAAGAGAACGGGGGGTTATGATGGCAAAGGGGTAATGAAATTAAATACAAAACAAGATATCGATTTTGCTTTTGAAGGCCCTTATGTATTGGAAGATTGTATAAAATTTACCAAAGAAATAGCAGTAATCGTTTCCAGAAATAATAACGGTGAAACGAGTGTTTTTCCTGCTTGTGAAATGGTTTTTAACCCTGAATTTAATTTGGTGGAATTTTTATTCGCCCCGGCAGCAATAACCGATTATCAACTTCAGCAAGCCGGTAAAATTGCACTAGAATTGATAAATGATCTTGGCCTTACCGGAATTCTTGCAGTTGAAATGTTTGTAACCGAACAAGGAGAAATATTGGTTAATGAAATCGCTCCTCGTCCTCACAATAGTGGGCATCATACCATAGAAGCCAATCAAACTTCCCAATACGAGCAACATCTTCGTGCAATATTGAACTTGCCGCCGGGTGATACCACTACTATTTTGCCTGCTGCAATGATCAATTTATTAGGTGAAAAAGGTCATTCCGGTGAAGCCTATTACGAAGGCCTTGAAACATTGATGAAGGAAAAAGGTGTTCATGTTCATTTGTATGGCAAAAAAGAAACACGTCCTTTCAGAAAGATGGGGCATGTTACGGTTACAAACCCAATTCTTGAAGAAGCAATACGAATTGCAGATAATGTCAGTAAACTTATAAAAGTTAAGTCAAGAAATTATCATTAAGGGATTCATTAAACTGAAACGATTATATACCATTTAAAAATGATCCTGCTTTCTTTTCAAGGATTATCTATATTCGTAATTAATTATGGCTGCTATAAAAAGAAAAACTTCATCAACACGTGATATTAGACCCTTAGTCGGTATTATAATGGGTAGCAAGAGTGACCTTCCGATAATGGAAGAAGCTGCACACTTTTTAAAACTCATGAATATTCCTTTTGAGATTTCAATTGTGTCTGCACATCGTACTCCTCAACATATGTTTGATTATGCTGCATCAGCAGCTAAAAAAGGTTTACGGGTAATAATTGCAGGTGCAGGAGGTGCAGCACATTTGCCCGGCATGGTTGCATCCATCACACCATTGCCGGTCATAGGCGTTCCGGTAAAATCATCTAACAGCATTGACGGATGGGATTCAGTTTTATCAATATTGCAAATGCCAAATGGTGTACCGGTAGCAACAGTGGCACTTAATGCAGCGCAAAATGCCGGAATACTTGCTGCTCAAATCATCGGCTCCGCTGATAGCAGTATTCAAAAGAAAATGGTGAAGTTCAAAGAATCGCTGAAGGAGAAAGTAATGGCTAACAATAAAGAAATGAAATTAAGCAATCCTAAATGAAAAAATTAATTGTGTTATTATTTCTTGCGCCGCTTTATGGCATTTGCGGCAACGGCTATGTTACCTCAGGAGCAGCAGCTTCTGGTATGGCAAATGCCTCTTTAACACGTCAGGATGTTTGGGCACTATTTCACAATCCTTCAGGTATTGCATATACCAAAGCAATACATGCCGGGATGAATTATGAACAACGGTTTTCTTTAAAAGAACTTTCCACAAATAGTTTTGCAGTTGCAATACCGGTTGGAAAAACCGGAGCCATTGGAGTAAATGCATCATACTTCGGAAATAAAAATTATAATGAACAAACAGGTGGTCTTACCTATGCCAGAGTTTTTAGTGACAGGATATCCGGTGGAATAAAATTAAATTATAGCTCGTTTCATTTAGCTGAAGAATATGGCACACGATCAATCGTTACCGGCGACATTGGGATGCAGGCAAAATTAGCGAGAAATCTATGGTTAGGATTACGCATTTTCAACCCTTCACAAACAGAACTGGTTAAATCTCCAACGGAGCAAATTCCATCTGTTTTAAGTCTGGGCACAGGTTACATCTTTTCAGAAAAACTGCGCGCTGAATTAATGGTAGAAAAATCCTCTGATGAAAAAGCTTTGATGCGTTCAGGAATTGAGTACCATCCGGTAAAAGAATTCTGGTTTAGAGCGGGCATAGCTTCACAACCCTTAGCAAGTAGTTTTGGATTCGGACTTGAATTGCAAAATATCCAACTTGATTTCTCCGCAGGGTTTCATCCGCAGTTAGGATTTACACCAAATATTTCGTTGAGTTACACTTTTCCTGAAAAGAAATAATCATGAACTATTTTGTTTTCAGATATAGCATGGTTAATAATTACATCTTTGTTTTGAGGTGCATACTATTAACTCTTTTTATGATTTTCTTTTTAAATGCAAACTTATTTGCTCAAGTACCGGAGCCTGATGTTCAACAACAACAACAATTGGAAAACGTTGCACAATCAGCTGGTGAAGATGCCGATTTAACTGAACTGGAAGAACAACGCCAGTATTTATCACAACATCCGCTTGATATAAATAATGCAAGTTATCAGGAAATGATAGAATCAGGATTGTTTAATGAGTTACAGACTGAAGCACTCCTTTACCACATCAGCAAAAACGGAAAACTTATGCGTGCAGAAGAGTTACAAAGTATTAATAGCTTTGACCTGCTTACCATACGTTCCCTACTGCCCTATATCGTTATAAAAGCGGAGCCTGATTTATTCAGAAGGGGCCTTGCTGATATACTTAAAAATGGTAAACATCAGATAATTATACGTACTCAGCAGGTTTTGGAAGAACAAAAAGGGTTCTCCGCGCGTGAGAAACCTACCGATACACGTTATGAGGGCAATAATTTAAAACTATATACCAGATATCGATTTACCTTTGGAAATCAGATAAGCATAGGCATAACCGGCGAAAAAGATGCAGGTGAAGATTTTTTTAGCGGTACACAAAAAAACGGTTTCGATTTTTACAGTGGGCATATCTATTTTAAAGAAGGAAAATTGAAATCTTTTGTATTAGGTGACTATCAGTTAAAATATGGCCAGGGACTAGTAATATGGTCAGGACTTGCGACCGGCAAAACATCGGAAGTAATTAATATTAAAAGAAACAGTGCAGGAATTCGTCCTTATACATCAGTGAATGAGTTTTCTTACTTGCGTGGTGGTGCTGCTTCCTATGACTTTGGAAAGTTAACACTGGATGCTTTTTACAGCAATAGAAAACTGGATGCAACTGTAATTCAAAATGACTCTATTAATGATGAATTACTGATTACTTCTTTTGCACAAGATGGTTATCATCGCACGACAGCAGAAATCAATAAAAAGAATGCAATCAGCAATGAACTAATTGGCGGGCATCTTAATTACAACAATAATGCTCTTGAAATTGGTGTTACCGGATTTCACACTTCCTATAGTTCTGCTCTTGAAAAAAACACTGCACCTTACAGTCAATATGATGCTTATGGAAAAGAGTTTTCAAATATTGGCATTAATTACTCTTACAACTTCAGAAACTTGCTTTTTTTCGGCGAAACTGCACAATCCGGGAACGGAGCATTTGCAACAATAAATGGATTATTAATTTCACTGGACCCTCGGGCTTCTTTATCTTTACTTTATCGTAATTATGGTCGTGATTATGAAATAATATATAATAATGCTTTTAGAGAAAGTGATAATGCTAATGAAAAAGGAATATATATGGGGTTATCATTGACCCCGGTAAAAAGTATTACATGGAATAGCTACATTGATATCTTCAAATTTCCATGGGTAAGATATCAGGTTGACGGACCTACTTACGGAAATGAATTCCTTTCACAAATAACCTGGACACCTGATCGCAAATCAGCAATTTATTTAAGATTCAGACAACAGGAAAAGGAAGAAAATCTTAAACTGGAATCCCGTGTTGACGAATTAGTAAAAGCAAGACAACAGAATATCAGAATTAATGCTACTTATAAAATTTCATCCTCCTTTTCTTTTCAAAGTCGTCTTGAATTAAATCTGAGAAAAATGGAAGGTTCACCAATGCGGAATGGTACCGTTTTATTTCAGGATTTGCAATATAACAAACTGGGCAGCCCGGTTACAGCATCTTTACGATATGCCGTATTTGACACAGATGATTATGACACCAGAATCTATGCTTTTGAAAATGAAATACCGGGTGTTTTCTCGATTCCTTCCTACTATTATAAAGGCCGGAGAGTATATTTATTAGTCAGATATAAAGTGACACGAAATATTGATTTCTGGGTTAGGTATGG
>JANOBN010000192.1:0-3244 GCA_031411675.1 Bacteroidota bacterium
GACTTCTTCCCGGCAATAAAAAATATATTATTGGGGTATTGCTTATTTTTTATTCTTTATACCGTGCCTACCGAATTTATACCCTGAACAAAAAAATGACCGGCAACTCCTGATCAGGCAATGAAACAACCGCATTAATCTGCCGTATACCAGTATGCACCTTTTAAAATTGCATATTGATGAAAACAAGAATTTCAGTATCCGGACGTCAAAGGTTAGTTATAAATAAAGTACTAATCTTTTCAATGCTGGCCTTTTTTTCCATTATAATTTGGGTTAGCATAAACAAAACGGAAAAAGCACTTGCCTCCGGCAATGAAACAATATCGGCAGGATCCTATATTATTAATATGGGTATAACCCCACAAACCACCGGAAATGGGTTAAAGCCTTATGGATTGGTTTATGATCTGATTGCAACCCGTAACATCCCTGTTAAATGGGTAATAAATCAATCAAAGAGTAAGGATGGTACAGACTTCACCTATAACAGCATCAATTACAGAGGTGGCTCTTTTATTATACCGGGTGAATTTATTACGCCATCAGTTGCCGCTTTAATTACAACATGGAATATAAAAGGAGTACAAGGAGCGTATACCACTTCTACCATTTCTGTTCCTGTATATGCAACACTCACTTCCTTTCCCAAAATAATGATTGATTCTTTGGCCTCGCTTCAAAGCATCAATATTGCCTACTATGATAGTGCCGGAATTCCCTCGTCAGCTTATACTATAGGAGCACCTGCAAACCTTACCAATTGTTATGATTTATGGACTAATCCGCATGGTGATCCAACATGGAATACGCATAAGCATTTATATGATTTTGTTACAGTACAGAAATCATTTGTATGGGCCGAATGTCATTCGGTAAGTATGCTGGAGGCCTGTAAGAATTCTTCAGCACCCTTTCAGCAACTTAATTTCTTAAGTACTGCAGGTTTGCAATGCTGGGGTGCCAATAAATGTTCGGGTATCACTTCATCACATTCAAAACCTGCCACAGCCCCTTTTACTTATTATTATGCCGGAGACCCGATTATGCAGTTTATGGGAAACATGCATGATGCTACCTCGGCAGGATCAGAACAATGGTATATACCCGATGTTACCGGGCAGTGGAGGCTGGAATCGAAAAGAGGGGTGACAACTGCTAATGGTGCATCGCCAAAGGAGGGAGCAGCAATTATTTATGGCCCTGCATACGGAATTGGTTCTAATGGATGGGTGATGTATGAAGGTGGTCATGATCTTGGAACTAGTGGTTCCTCTGCAACCGATCGTGTTGCTGCAGTAAGAGCATACATGAATTTCGTATTACTTGCCGGAACCATGCGTCAGGTTAATGTAAGTCTTACCTTATCAGCCGGTATTCAACCCGGGTCAACCGGAGTGGCCACAGCAACAGCCGGTTCCGGAACGCCTCCATATACTTATAGCTGGAGTAGTTTACATGGCGGGACATTTTCGAATGCAGAATCGGCTACCACATTGTATACTGCTCCAAACTTTACAAATGATACCATAGATATAGTACGGGTAGTTGTAACCGATGCTTGCGGAAGAAAAAACTTCACTTATAAATTTATTACCATATCCTCAAGTGTACTTCCAGTTACCCTGATATCGTTTAGTGGCAAAAGAATAAATAAAGATGTTGAACTTAACTGGCATACGGCAACTGAAAAAAATAATGATTATTTTACAATTGAAAGGTCAATTGATGGAATAAAATATAATGAGATAAGTAAAATAAAAAGTAATGGTAATTCTTCAGCGGTAAACTATTACAATTATATTGATAAAAATGCTCCTGCCGATAAGCTTTATTATCGTCTTAGCCAAACCGATATTGACGGCACAAGAACTGATTTTAAAACCATAATTTTAAATAGTAAGATTAAAGATATCAGTCTGCTGAGCATTTCGCCAAATCCTTTTATTGAAGAGCTGAATATTGTTCTGGAATCAGATAAGGAAAGCGATATAAGCATCGTAATGTATAACCTGGATGGGCAGATTATTAAAGAAATTCCATATCAAACGGCGACAGGGGTTAATCTGGCAAACATTAGCGTATCGGAGAAAACACCATCAGGCATATATATAATTAAAATCATGAATGGTGGAATGATACTTTCTACGTCAAGAGTGGTAAAAAAGTAGCAACACCTTTAATAAAGACTTCTTGTGCGGATGGTATGTTTAACTTTTTTAAGCTCCCCTATCACCTTAGGAGAACTTTTCTTATCGATATCCAACACAACATACCCGATTTTTTCATTCGTTTTAAGGTACTGACCAAGAATATTCACATTCATTTTAGAAAGTAATCCGTTGATGGAGGATAACACCCCCGGAACATTATGATGAATGTGAAGCATTCGGTGAGCATTATTTAAAACAGGCAATCCTATTTCAGGAACAGTGAGTGATCCGGAGCTGGAGCCGGTATCAGAGAAGGCAATCAGTTTTCCTGCAACATCAACACCAATTGCTTCCTGAGCTTCTACAGTAGAGCCGCCTATGTGTGGTGTAAGAATAACATTCGGTAATTTCTGCAGCGGGCTTGCAAAAAGATCTTTGTTGCTTTTGGGCTCTGCCGGAAAAACATCAACAGCAAGACCGCCTAACTGCTTACTTTCCAGAGCCGCCTTTACTGCCCAAACGTCCATCACATCTCCCCTGCTTAAATTGATTAATACTGCTCCGGGCTTCATCTTTTTCAATCGTTGTGCATTAATTAAATCACGAGTTTCCGGAGTACCGGGTACATGTAATGAAATAACGTCTGATTTTTTCAGGAGATCATCCATTGATTTGGCATTGGAAGCATTTCCCAATGATAATTTAGGTGTAACGTCGTAGAAAATCACCTTCATGCCAAGTGATTCGGCTAAAACAGAAACCTGTGACCCAATATGACCATAACCGATAATGCCTAAGGTTTTTCCGCGCATTTCGAAACACTGTGCACTGTCCTTCAACCAGATTCCATTATGTGCGGCTTCATTCTTCTCAAAAATACGTCGTAACAACATAATGGCGTTTCCTATGACTAATTCTGCCACCGAGCGTGTATTACTGAAGGGCGAATTAAACACGGCAATTCCTTTCATGGTTGCAGATTTCAAATCCACCTGATTGGTTCCGATGCAAAAAGTGCCTATGGCAAGCAGCTTATCGGCTTTGTTTAAAACGGCTTCTGTAAGTTGTGTTTTGGAACGGATACCCAGCAA
>JANOBN010000193.1:0-1804 GCA_031411675.1 Bacteroidota bacterium
TAAAGGAAAAAATATCCATCCTCAAATTCGTCAGGCTTTTACTGATCCGAAAACAGGGGTGTTTAATCCGGCAACTGTAATCAATTTCTTAAAGAATATGGATAATGATCCTACCGGAAAAACAAAGCGCCAGTGGCTTAATTTTGAAAAAGCTATTTATGAAGAAAGATTACAGAGCAAGTATAATGATCTGATGAAACAAGGTTATTTTGTTTCTACTCCGGAAGCTAAAATGGAATATGAAGCAAGAAACAGAAATGCTTCCCTAAAGTTCGTTACATTAAATTATAATTCAATCGTTGATTCTACTTTAAAGATTTCTGATGAGGAATTGAAAGCGGTTTATAATAAAAACATAAAAAAGTATAAGCAGGAAGCAAGCAGAAATATTGACTACATAATTTTTGAAGTAGTTCCTTCACCTGCAGATATCAGTGCAACGCTTGATGGTATTACTAGACTAACAGAAGAATTCCGAAATTCAACGGATGATACTACTTTCGTTGCAGCAAACAGTGATGAGCCGTTTGACAATACTTTTCATAAAAAAGGAACTTTAAATCCTGTAATTGATTCTCTTGTTTTTAATGCATCGGTAGGTACCGTATTTGGCCCGATTAACAACGGCGGTTCTTATCGCCTGATTAAGGTTATTGATACTAAAATATTGCCGGATTCTGTTCAGGCACGTCATATTTTAATCCCTATTACCGGTGGTAACAAAGATGCTGCAAAAGCAAAGGCAGATAGCTTGAAGCAATTGGTTGAAAAAGGTGCTGATTTCGCTTCACTTGCACTTCAGTTTTCAACAGATGAAGGAAGTAAAGTTAAAGGTGGTGATTTAGGATGGTTTGCACAAGGTATGATGGTTCCATCATTTAACGATGCTTGCTTCGAAGGTAAAGTAGGCGACCGTCCGGTTGTGGAATCACAATTTGGTTTTCATTTAATAGAAATTACCGGGCAAAAAGGTGGATCAAAGCAGGTTAAAACAGCTCAGGTAGTGCAGAATGCGCAGCCAAGTTCTAAAACATATCAGTCCTATTTCCAGAAGGCAAATGATTTTGCAAATAAGTATAATACCTCTGAAGGATTTGATAAGGGAATTAAGGATGCTAATCTGACAAAGCAAACTGAAGCCAATCTTGTAGAAAATGCACGTCAGGTTGGTAGTGTTGAAAATTCTCGTGAGCTGGTTCGTTGGGCATTCAGTAATGAAAAAGGCGCAGTGTCTAAATCATTTGAATTTGGAAATAAATTTGTAGTAGCACGATTAAATGATGTACGCGAAAAAGGTACCTCTACAATGGAGCAGGTAAAAGAGCAACTATTGTCAGAAGCTCGCCGTGATAAAAAGGCAGAGATGCTTATTGAGAAAATGAATAAAACGGGAAGTACTGCAAATCTTGAAAGTCTTGCTCAGAAACTAGGCGTTACTGTTCAATCAGCAGAAGGTTTTAATTTCACATCACCTTACATGGCATCTGTTGGCTATGAGCCTTATCTTACAGGACTGGTTACAACATTGAAACCAGGAGTTCCTTCTAAACCTTTCAAAGGCCAAACCGGAGTTTTTGTGGTGCTTGTGAATAGCTTTGCAGAGCCTGCCGCAACTAAGGATTATAAAGATATAAAGACTCAATTAGCTCAGCAATATCAACAAAGAAGCCAATATGAAGTAATGAATGCACTTCGTGAAAAAGCAGATATACAGGATAACAGAGGTAAGTTTTATTAATCTCTATCTTAATCTATAAAAAAGCCGGCAATTCAGCCGGCTTTTTTTATGTTCAACTTTTACTCC
>JANOBN010000194.1:0-11532 GCA_031411675.1 Bacteroidota bacterium
CCCGGTACCGGTATGCAAACCTGAATTAAAAACATTTTTGGAAACATTAATAGTGTCACCGTTATCATTTATTGTACCCAACGTAATATTTAAGTTGTCGAGGACATTAATTGTTTTTTGGCTTCCGGAAAAATTAACTGCAATTCCGGCAGGTTTATTTATCGTAAGTTTATTTAAAGATAATGGTGCAGCAACATTAACGGTGAATTGTTGTGTACCTGTTCCATTTAAGGTAGTAGTATTTGTTCCTGTTGTATAAGTAGTACCGCTTTGTAAAGTGAAATCTTCTCCAACAGTTACATCTAATGAGGTTGCCGATGGACTTATTGCAGTCATGCTACCTGAACTTATGGTAAAATCTTTTAAAACAGTTAACGGATAGCCTGTATTTAATTGTACAACTGAAGTTCCGCTTAACCGGTTAATAACAACGTTACCTAATGAAGCATTGGAAGAAATAAGATAATTTGATGCATCAGGAAGTGCAGTACCTGTTAATGGATAAAATTCTATGGTACCATCAGTAACGTTAATGTTGGAAGAGGAAGATTTCACGTCAAAGGCTTCCTGAATAATGTCATCACTTACATCATATATTCTGATATTACCACCCGACATATTAAAAATATTCGTTGAATTTTCAAGATTAAATGATCCGGCACCGGGAATGATGCCATTGATAACCCTGGAAGTGTTAATTGTTGATTGAGTGGTATCAGCAAGATCGTCAACTATCGTATAAGATACTGGCGTCCGTTGGAAACGACCACGAAGAAATAATGATCCCGCAGTTTGCTGAAAAGAGGCAGCACCGGTTGTTGCAGAGAATTGTTTTGCGTCAACTACACCACCATTTATAATTATCTGTCCTGAAGCAGTGTTATTAGTAACAATACCTCCTGATTCACGTGTTGACAGATAACCATCGTTTACTTGTAGTTTGCCAAATACAACCAATGAATTATATCCGTTGGTTGTTAATCCGTTTACAAGACCGGTTCCACCGCTGATTGAATAGGATAAATTCACCTCTTTGTAATCATCAGCTGTTGAAAGCACAACCACTTCTGAGCCATTAATAACTAATGCAGCATTAACCGGTATGTAAAATTCCGAGAATGCCACAGTTCCTTCAGTCAGAGTAGGTATTGCTGTTATACCGGAAATATCTAATGTTCCGTTTCGCAACCATAATGCTTTTTTCATATTTGGATTGGAAGCTGTAGCACCAAGTAATATGTCGGAAGCGGCAATGTTAGGACCAAATAAACGGAAGTTATTGTATGCTGAAGAATAAAGTGTAAGTATATATGTCTGGTCAGTTCCTTTGTCAACGATTAAATTGTAAAAATCAGTGGTATTGTTGCACGTTAAACTATTGTTAGTAGACCCTCTGAAATACACAGTTGCAATACCTGTTGTTGCATTTGCAACTATCGGAGGGAAAGAATTATATAAAGGAAATGGCAAATTGGTAAATTTTACTATACCATTATTTGTGAAATCACCATAAATAACAATTCGATGTGATTGGTTGTCGTAATAATCAATGTATGGTCCTGCAACAGTTGTCACAATCGGTAATACGGGATTGGTAGTAGTATTTGTAACACCGGTTCCTACTGTTATGGATCCAGTATTTTCCACAGTAACATTACCATTTATTATTAACTGTCGCCTGGCAGAAGTGTTGTCATTTATCTTAAAAGTGCCTTTTTGAACATACAGATTCCCATTTAAAGTAAGGTTGTTAAGCTGGGTGGCAATAACTCCCGTACAATTTATTGTTAAGTTATTATATATAGTTTGTACAACAGGTAAGGTAAAATCCGCCGGATTATTATATTCAACTGTACCGCCACCTGAATTTACAAAGGTGTTTGTTACCACCGTAGGGAAATTAGCTGTTGCAAGTTTTAAAGTACCCTGTCCGGTTAATACAAGTAATGAAGAAGTATATCTATAGGACGCCATATCAATAAAGGCGCCGCCTTGAATAGTAATATCCAGATTTTGTGTTGTTATATCGGCGGGTAAGGACACCGTTCTTCCTGAAAGAATTACTACTTTATCATTAAAGCCAGGTATGGTACTTCCTATTTGCAAGGTTCCGCTTGGATCTGTAGTCCAGGTGCTGGCAGTGTTCCATGATCCTGTTTGATAAGAATAATATGTTGTTTGTGTACCTTTTGACCACCATCCGTTAAATGGTGCATTTCCTGTTATAGTAAATGAATTGGTTCCAAAGGATGTAGTTCCTGAAACCGGTGGTGTTTGCATTGCACTTCCATTACTTGGATTTCCGGGTGAATAAGTAACTGTATTTGCTGCCGGATTATTTTCTGCAGGATCATGCTGGAAAGTTGCAGTTACTGTAGTTCTTGCCACACTTGATAAAACATCCCAGTATTTATTAATATAGCTGGATCCTAAAGCAACAGATACTGCCCTGGCACTAATAGTACCTGCAGTGGAAGCGCCAATTGCAGATATTGTTAATGGTGAGTAGTACCTTGTGACACCTGAACCAATTGGAAAAATAAAGGGCAATGTTTTATTTGCATTGAGAATTAAATATCCGTTTCCGTTTGTGGATAACATGTTACTAGCACTATTTGCACCGCCTGCAATGGCACCATTGGTACTGTTGTTTAATGTCAGATTAAAATTACCAAGTTCCAGCACTCCGGAAGTTAGTGTTAACACACCTGCTGCGGCTAATGAAAGAGAGCCTCCAAGATTAACAACATTATTGGTTCCTGTTTTATTAATTATTAAGCTTAAGAGATTACCACCACCAATTGGAGGTAAAAACATTTCCGGGGTATTGTTACCGCCGATTGATAATGTAGATGCAGCAGTTCCGGTAATGGTTCCAGTGCCAACTGTAAGAATTCCGTTTAATGTTAATCTCCTTCCATTCATTCGGAAATCATCATTAATATTGTTGTTAATGGTAAGTGTATTATTAATAATAAGATCAGTAGTAATAAGCCTTACAAATCTGTTTGTTCCTGATGAAGTACCATTATTAAGAATAACATTTCCAAGAGCGTATATGCTACCACCATTAACAGAAAATCCGTCAGGGTTTGCACCGTTACTATTACTTAATCCATCTCCAAATTGTATGGTACTTCCTGTAAAGTTGTAAGCTAATGCAGCTGTATTTGTTAAAACAAACGACGATCCGCCTGTAGCTGAATGAGGATCTACAATTGTTAAAGTTCCACCGGTAAATGTTACAGCGTTTACTGCACTTGTTGATGTAAAATTAATAATTGGAGATACAGTTGCAAGATTATCGAAGGCCTGGGCATCAATATTGAAATTTCCGGCAGTCATGTTAAATTGAGAAGAACTGGTGAATGAAACACCTCCATACATAATTAATGTACCGCCATCAATAGTTAAATTACTGGTTACAGAATTAAGTAACATTACATCATTACCACTACCATAAGAAAATGTACCTGCAGTAATTTGTAAAGTACCGGTTATAGTAGGTGCGCCAGGGTTAGCATTTATTGCTGTACCAGAACATGTTACAATAGCCGAAGAGTTATTTAACCATAATCTTCCAGTTGCTGCACAAATAGTAGCATTGCCAAAGTAAGGAGTTAATGAAGATGCGCCGGAGATTTTGAAAGTACCGCTTGTTAAGGTAAGAAAAGTTCCTGCTACAGTCGGCGAAGACATAGTAATTACGGCTTGCACATCCAGAATATTTGTTATAGCACCTTTAGTCAATGTTATCTGATTGAAATTGATAGTAGCCCCGCTTCCTGTTATGGTATTATTAGTCGCTCCTGAAAATGTAACATTACATACATTATTAGGAAATGAATTAACCATGTTGAAAGCACCATCTACCTGAAGATTGCCAAATATGGATAGAAGGTTAACAGCAGCAAAGGCACCATTGTTTAAAGTACTGCCGGCATCTACCTGTACATTTCCTGAAACACTTATCGTTTTAACCTGTGCTGCAGTATTACCAATAGTAAATGTGGTATTATTAGTTATCAATAAATTTCCTGTAATAGTGGTGGTATTTATATTTCCGCCCCAGGTTGTTGTTCCTGTTCCTGAATTGGTGAGATTACCAATAATGACAAGTGCATTGGAGATAGAAAAGGTAATTCCGGAACCTGTGATATCAAAATTATTTCCTACAGTAGTCGCGCCACCAAAAACTTTGGATCCTGCTCCCGAAAATTTAAGATTAATATAATTCGCAGTGGTGAAAACGGTTTGTGCAGCAAGTGAATAATACTCCACCGTACTTCCAGAACCCGCGGTGGTATTAAATGCTGTTGCAGGGGAGGCATTTACTGCACCGCCTAATCTTAACTGATGTGCCAATCCGGCACCTTGCATGGTAATTGTTTGAGGTGTTGTTAAGTTTCCTGCAATGGTAACAGTTCTTGCAATATTTCCAAATGTAAATATGGAATTGTTGGCCATGGTGAAATTACCGTTTATTGTAATTCCTGTTTGCAAACCACTTAATGTTACATTCGTGGAGTTGGTAGCAATACTTAAATTATTAAAGGTTGGATTATTGGTTCCATTGATGTTTTGCACCACGCCACCTAACAAGGTTATTGTTCCTGCAGTGCTTGTAAATGAATTGTTGCATGTAAAGTCTCCATATATATTAATATTGGATGTTGAACTATTAACTACGGCACCACCGATTATAATGTTACGTAATGCGGTATAAGTTCCATTACCGCTAAGGGATGTTCCATTAATTGTTAAATCAACAAAGCGCGTGGCAGATTGTCTGAGATTAATGGTTCCTGCGTTGGTTAAATTACCGCCAACAATAATAGAGCCTGCCTGAGAACCTGCATTTTGAGCATTAAGCTGTCCGCCCGCAAGGATGCTAAGGTTATTGATAATGGTTAATGTCCGGTTTGTTGCCGTTTCAAACTGAAGTAATCCGGAAGCGCCACCGCCAATGGTAAGACTGGAAATTGCTGTAGCATTAGTAATATCAAAAGTGATGTTATGACCATTTTGAATGGTAACATTGCCATTTGCAACCCCAACTCCGGGTATTTGTCCGGGATTATTTTCTCCAACACCGGAATTCTGCCATACTCCGCTGCTGCTATAGCGCTGCCAGGTGGCAGTTGCCGACCAGTTGCCGGCCGCTAAGGAGCGAAAGTCGCCGGTAACCTGTGCCTGAGCAATAAATTCAAATGATAGTAGCAACAAAACTGTGATAAGGACTAACCTCAGTTTGAAAAGTTTTCTAATGAAGTGGATGTAATTAAACATATTGAACTCTTGTTTCGGATTGTTTTTACTTAATTCTTTTCTGTGTGCTGACTTTATTCTATGATTTTATACGCCCATATGGCATAAAGTTGCATAGAGTTGAGAATTCACATTTTTTTAAGTAAAAAGCGGCTGGTTTCTTTCCCAATTCTTACAAATAAGGAATCTTCATTTGTTAAGGAAACGTGCTTTTATTATTGTTAAAAAGCGACTTATATGCCCGAAACAACAGGATTAACTGATGGAATATTAGAATTTGCTAGAAAAAGCAAGAGGTTTTAGTCAGAATACCGGGAATTCTTACAAAAGCCCCGTTGGGATAATAACCCAAAACTTGGGACAACGAAAGGTTTAAAAAAAGGGGCAGTTGGCACCTCCCTTGTTACTAGGGATTATCAGATTTTCTTATCTAAACTATTTGGTCGGATGAGGTTGAATTAAACGTTGCATGAATCAGTCTTTTTTCTAAAAAATAATTACAAAAGCAAGTTACTTATGAATAGTAAAAGGAAATTAATGTAATAGTTACGCATACATTGTAGTACTAAAATTTTATAAGTTTTACCACCAAACTTCTGCCATTTTCCCGATAGCTTAGCAAATAAGAACCCGGTAACAGATTTCCACTCGCAATTTTTGTTTCACCATCAATAGCATGCATGTATAAAACATCTTTACCGGTAACATCTATAATTGTTACTATGCCACTTTCTTTGGTTCCATTTATTGTAAAACCATTCTGAAATGGATTTGGATAAACTGAAATACCGGTCTGTTCTTTAATTTCGTTTAGTGCCGAAAGATTCTGGCATAATCCCGATATCTGCACCGGAACATTGCTGTCAGTAAAACTGCCAATACCTAATTGACCAAAATTATTATACCCCCATGCCCATCCTGTGCCATCACTCTTCATGGCTAAAGTATGCGCATATCCTCCTGCAACAGCAACAATGTTTGAAACCCCTGTAACTTGCACCGGAACATGACTATCTGTATTTAGTCCATTGCCCAACTGACCATATAAATTGAATCCCCATGACCACAATGTCCCATCATTTTTTATAGCAAGGGAATGATAAACACCTGCTGCAACTGATATCATGCCTGTTAATCCGGTAACTTGAACAGGAACATTACTGTTGATATTGCTTCCGTTACCTAATTCTCCTTCATAATTACTACCCCATGCCCAAACAGTGCCATCACCTTTTACTGCCAGCGAAAAAGAGTTTCCACCTGCTATAGCAATTACTTTGTTGAGACCAACTACCTGAACAGGAACATCACTGTTCATATTAGTTCCATTACCAAGTTCGCCGGAGCCATTGTAACCCCACGACCAAACCGTACTATCACTTCTAAGAGCAAGAGAATGATAATATGCGCAAGCTATCTTTATAACACCGGTTAGATTGCTCACTTGAACAGGAACGGTACTGAAATTGTTTGATGTGCCATTTCCTAATTGTCCATAAATATTATAACCCCATGAAGCAACAGTGCTGTCATTTCTAAGTGCCAGTGAATGATACATAGATGATATTGCAGTAATACCCGTCAACCCTATAACAGGTGTTGCAGCATTGGTATCCGCAGTTGATCCGTTACCAAGTTCCCCTGTAGAGTTAGAACCCCACGCCCAAACTGTACTATCAGCCTTAAGCACAATTGTACTATTTATTGAAGCACCTATATCTTTTATATGATTTATCATTGTAACACTCAATGGCACATTACTGTTATTAAATCCGTTACCAAGCTGACCAAATAAATTCCAACCCCAACTGTTAATTGTGCTATCATTACAAACAAAAAGAGAGTGCGAACCGCCACATGCAATTTTTTGTGAATAAGATTTAGTGGAAATGATAAAAAATAGGGTTGCTCCTACAAAAATCCGAAAGATAAAGTGTAATTTATTTTTCATTTGTAATTTTTTATAATGCGTGAATTGATTGAAAGCTATTTTATAATTCTAATTAATAAGTTATTTGTAGTTTTTAAAAGTTAACCATAAATAATACTATACAATAATACTAAAATTTCTTGTGTCAAAAGGGATTCAAGTAAATATTAATGAAAATAAAAAAATTAGCCCGGGTTAGATACGGTGCAATTTTTTGGAATAGGTACCTATCAAATTAATTAATTAGTTAGAAACAGAGATTTTCTTGTCAACTTGCCTGTTTTAAATCAGCCTCAGGAAGATTAGTTATGGATTTTAAGAAATCAGAGGCTAAGAAATATTTACATTCATGCAAAACAAAGTACAATATTATTGGAGTGATATTTCATCCAAACCGGTTACAACATTATTCTCAAATTTTACAATTGTCAATTTTGATATGGAGCCCCTAATTGAAATTTATTTATCATTCCATTCATCAACCAGCTTTCTGACTCATTTTTATTAGTCATATTACCAGTGCAACTGCCTTAATTTTACCTGTAGCAGATGTGATCAAAAAAGCAAAGGAGATGGATGTGCCGGTTTTTATTGATGGTGCTCATGTGCCAGGCCATATTAGTCTTGATTTGAAGGATCTTCATCCAGACTTCTATACAGGAGCCTGTCATAAATGGATGATGACACCAAAGGGAAGTACGTTTTTATATATAAAACGTGAACTGCAGGATCAATATGATCCACTGGTGGTAAGTTGGGGATATAAGTCTGCTATGCCATCACATTCCAAATTTCTTGATTATCATCAGTTGCAGGGCACAAGAGATATTTTTGCCTTCCTTACTATTCCTGCAGCTATTCAATTTATGAAAGAACACAACTGGACGGAAGTTTCAAAGCTGTGCAGAAAACTGGTGCATGATAATGCCAAGCCTTTTTGTGATTTATTAAACACACAACCTCTGGCTCCGGTAAATGATGAGTTTATCGGACAGATGATAAGCATTCCGATACAAACATCCGACCCGGTAAAACTCTATCGTTATTTATTTGATGAACACAAAATCGAAATACCGGTAATGAACATCAATAATAAATTCTATCTGCGGTATTCCATTAATGCATTTAATTCACAGGAAGAGTTGGATAAATTGTATGGTGCTTTGAGACGGGCTGTTAAAAGGCGCTTGTTGGGATAGGTTTTTATAAAAGCACTAGATTAAAATAGTGATATGTAAATCAATACCTCTTATAAAGGCATTAATGACCTAAAAACTAGTATTAATGGTTATTGATTTTCAGAATAAAATAATTAAATAAACTTAACTATAATTTTGGGTTGAATAGGATAAGTGTTGATCCCTTATTCGTATTTCTTCTGCTTAAATTAGTGTCGCACACAATAAAAAGCCCCGCGAAGTAACGCAGGGCTTGAAATTTTATTCTTTCTAAATTGCCTTATCATTGGCTAATTGGCTAATTATTTTCCATCATTTTATGACAGTCCGTTCCTTCTTTACAATCCATGCCCTTGGCTTTGCACATGTCCATACAGGCTTTGCTGCAGGCAACAGAACCATCTTCTCTGTAGGTACATTCTTCTCCTGCTTTTTTACAGGCATCCATGCAATCTGATGTACAGGCGTTGTCACCTGCTTTATGCATAGCATGACAATTCATTCCCGGTCCGCATTCTTTTCCTTCCTTCTTACAAAGCTCCATATGTGCAGCACTGCATTCCACGCTGCCGTCTTCTTTATATATACATTGTTGTCCTGCTGCTTTGCATACTTCCATGCAACTATTATCACAAGCCATACTGCCTGCTGCATGTTTTCCGTGTTCACCTTCCATCTTCATACCTTCTGCACAACATGCTTTGCCACTGCCATGCTCCATATCCATGTTGCATTCCATCTTTGCCTTATCACCACAACATTCCATATCACCACCATGTCCGCCGTTTACTGCAATGTGTGGAGCAATAATTAAGGAAACGATAGACATTAATTTAATTAAAATGTTCATTGAAGGTCCTGAAGTATCTTTAAACGGATCTCCAACAGTATCACCTGTTACAGATGCTTTATGTGGTTCCGATCCTTTGTAATACATTTCACCATTAATATCCACCCCTTTTTCAAATGATTTTTTTGCATTATCCCATGCACCACCTGCATTATTCATAAACATACCCATCAATACACCGGATACTGTAACACCTGCTAATAAACCACCTAATACTTCCGGTCCGAAAATAAATCCTACAATAAGCGGAGTGATTAATGCAATAGCTCCGGGCGCCACCATTTCACGGATGGATGCTTTTGTAGAAATGGCAACACACTTTTCATATTCCGGTTTCGCTTTGTATTCCATAATTCCCGGAATCTCTCTGAACTGGCGACGTACTTCATTTACCATATCCATTGCAGCACGTCCTACAGCAGCAATAGCCAATGAAGAAAATATATATGGAATCATGCCACCAACAAATAATCCTGCAAGTACATTCGCTTTAAAGATGTCAATAGAATCAATTCCTGCAACACCAACGAAGGCTGCAAATAATGCAAGTGAAGTTAATGCAGCAGATGCAATAGCAAATCCTTTTCCTGTTGCTGCAGTGGTGTTACCTACTGCATCTAAATTGTCAGTACGGTTACGTACTTCTTTCGGTAAACCGCTCATCTCTGCAATACCACCTGCATTATCAGCAATAGGACCAAAAGCATCTATCGCTAATTGCATAGCTGTTGTTGCCATCATACCTGCAGCAGCGATAGCTACTCCGTATAATCCGGCGAAATAATACGATCCATAAATTCCTGCTGCTAAAACAATCATTGGCGCACAGGTAGATTCCATTCCTACTGATAAACCACCAATGATGTTGGTTGCATGCCCTGTTGAAGATTGTTTAATAATAGAGAGCACCGGGCGCTTACCCATTGCTGTATAATATTCTGTAATAGAACTCATGATGGTTCCAACAACTAACCCAAGAATGATTGCATAAAACACACTCATGTTAGTGAACTCATAACCTCTAATTGACATTGTTGCGGGCATCATCCACATCACTAAAAAATAACTGGCAATTGCAGTTAAAACGATAGATGACCAGTTACCCATATTCAATGCACGTTGTACATCAGAATCTTCATCTTTAATTTTTACAAATAACATTCCTACAATAGAAAATAATAATCCCATACCTGCAATTGCCATCGGTAAAAGAATAGGAGCAATACCGCCGAAATTATCTACTGAAGTTATTTCGCGTCCCAGTACCATAGTTGCTAATATGGTGGCAACATAACTTCCAAAAAGATCGGCGCCCATACCGGCAACATCACCTACGTTATCTCCAACGTTATCAGCAATGGTTGCAGGGTTACGCACATCATCTTCCGGAATACCGGCTTCAACTTTACCAACAAGATCAGCTCCAACATCTGCTGCTTTTGTATAAATACCTCCACCAACACGTGCAAAGAGTGCAATGCTTTCCGCACCTAATGAAAATCCGGCTAGCACCTCCAATGCTTTCTCCATCATCACACCATTAACATCTCCACCTGTATTTACTACATACATGTTATAAAAGATGATGAACAAGGAGCCCAGACCTAAAACCGCAAGTCCGGCAACACCAAGGCCCATAACAGAACCACCGGTGAAGGAAACTTTTAATGCCTGAGGTAAGCTGGTGCGAGCTGCCTGTGTGGTACGAACATTAGCTTTTGTGGCAATGTTCATCCCAATATATCCTGCTGTAGCGGAAAAAACGGCTCCAATAATAAAAGAAAGGGCGATCACCGGACTGGAGGTCTCCACCAAGGTGCCCGAGTAAGCAAGTAATGCACCTGCAATAACTACAAAGTAAGAAAGCATTTTCCACTCGGCGCGAAGGAAAGCCATTGCCCCGGCAGCAATATATCCTGCCAGCTCAGCCATGTTTGCATCGCCGGCATCTTGACGACTTACCCAGTTGGCTTTCAAATACATAAATATTAAACCGATAATACCAAGAAGAGGAATGAGATAAATAAAATTAGCCATACTAGTGTTTTAATTTAAGGGCTGCGAAAGTAACTGATTCAGAGCAAGTGACCAAGAATAAATGAATAGTAGCCAAAAAGGAATTCTAAATTCTAAATTATAAATTCTAAATTAGGGCTAGTTTGACGAAGAAATTGAAGAGGGAATGGCAAATCTGACTTTAAATAATCCGAAATTATATTGATTAACGGCTCATGGAAGCTTTCCTTTTCTGAACCAGCTTAAGTAGAGATTTTAAGTAATCCACATTGAAACCTCCGTTATTATCA
>JANOBN010000195.1:0-5879 GCA_031411675.1 Bacteroidota bacterium
ACTTTTGCAGTATAGATTCCAGCAGGGTATTTTGACAAATTAAAAATGTTGCTTACACCAACGTTATTGCTTTCAGAAACAATTTTTCCGGTTGCGTCAATAAGTTGAATTTGCATAGCATCATTGTTCGTGCGCTTAACACCGATGTTCACGACATCATACGCCGGATTTGGATATACACTAACGAATGCCGGATTTGCTGCATTCTCACTAATGCCTGTAAGATTGACATCATAAGAGAATAAATAATTTGTTGCAGCACCTGTCGGGTTACCTTGTAATATTCCAATTAATGATAATGGGGAAGCAACAAAGAAAATACCACCTGCTAAATTGCCCGGCGTTCCAAGATCTGTTGTTACATCATGTATAACACCTGTCTGGTATCCGGTAGCAACTTCCACCTGAATAATATCAGCGGCATTGGCACCGGCAGCAGTTTGATGATAAGACCATAAAAATGGTCCGCCCGGAGAAGCATTATCTATTGCCATACCATATGAAGCAGTGAGTCCGTGTGTGGAAGGAGTAATTGTAGACAACACTGTGCCAGTCATATCGACCAGAGTGATATCAGTAGCATAAGTGCCAATCCAGAATCCACCGGCTCCGCTATTGGCAGTAGCGTCGTAAGTGCAATAACGCACATTAGGAACTGATGGTGTGCCAATAGTTGATAACAAAGTTTTGGTGGCAGGATCAATTACAATGATCTCCGCGGTGTTTGCCCCTGCATAAATGTTAGTACCGTCTGTTGTCATAGAACGAATTCCGGTAACCCCCGGAATAGTGAATCCATCAGTTTTAACTCCTGCAAGATCCAGTGTAAAAATACTGTCGCTATTCCATCTGGAAACCCAGTATTCTGTTCCGTTAGTAGCAACACCTGCATTTCCGCCACCAATACCTGAAACGGTAAGGTCGAAGCTGAAGTTTAACTGCCATGGTGTAACCGAAGCAATATTATTTGCCGGTTGAGAGGGCTTAATACCGGGTGCTTGTTCTGCACTCATGCCTGATTGTGCTTGCATTAGATTTGCCGATAATAATCCGGCGCATAATAAAATGTAGTGTTTTTTCATGTTATCGTTTTTCGTTGAATTTTCGAATTACAATCATAATAAGAAAAAACGGGAATTGCCATTTTCGGTGGATAAAACACCAATAAATATTAAAAAATGGTCTTTTTAAGGTGCCGGTTTGTTGAAATCTCCGATTTTATAGCTCCAGCTTTCGAAGTGCCGGCGATTTTTTCCATCCTACTGCCGTGACCAGAAGTGTTACGCATCCACCAAAAATCACCGAGTTGACCAGTCCCAGCAATCGTGCAGCCAGTCCTGACTCAAAAGCCCCCAATTCATTACTGCTTCCAACAAAAATACTGTTTACTGCCGCCACCCTGCCCCGCATGGCATCAGGAGTTTGTGTCTGTAAAATGGTGGAGCGAATCACTACACTTACATTGTCAAATACCCCGCTCATCAGCAATATAAAAAACGATAAATAAAAATTGGTGGACAATGCAAAAGCAATCATGCAAATGCCAAATCCTCCTACACATAATAACATTTTCTTTCCTGCTTTTTTATACGGAGGATGAAAAGCCAGCCATGCGGCCATCAGTACAGCACCCAATGCAGGAGCGGCTCTTAAAAATCCTAATCCCTGTGGTCCCGTATGTAAAATCTGATCAGCAAAAGCAGGTAATAACGCCACCGCTCCTCCAAATAAAACAGCAAACATGTCTAACGCAATAGCCGATAAAAGCGTTTTGTTATTCCATACATAAGCAATACCGGCTTTCAATGATTCTTTTATTGCTTCACCACGGTTGCTCATCACCACAGGTTTATTGCCAATTAAAACGTAGTACAACATGGTGATTAAAATCAACACACAAACAATAATACTGGAAGGGCCGGCACCCAGCCATGCATAGCAAATACCGCCTAATGCAGGACCACTTACAGCTCCTGTTTGCCACATACTGCTATTCCACACAGAGGCATTTACATAATGATCTTTATTCACTAACTGCGACCAGAAAGGGCCTTGCGACGGATTGAAAAAACCTCTGGCAGCACCTATCACAAAAATAACAGCATAAGCAGGCCATAATGCAGCAGATCCGAAACCATAGGCGTAGAAGGCCAGAAATACGGAGGCCACCAACATAATTCCGGTGGAGAGAATAAGAATTTTTCGTCTGTTATAACGATCTGCAATAATGCCTCCGGGTAAAGCAAGACCAAGTGCCGGAATGGCTTCTGTTAATCCAATTAATCCTAATGCAAGAGTGTCTTTTGTAATATCATAAATCAACCAACTTACAATAACTGCCTGCATTTGCAAAGCAACCGTTAGCAGAAACTTCGCCCAGATAAAAAAGCGGAATTCACGGCTACGCATGGCAGCAAATGGATCGTGTTTTACAGACATGCAGCGAAAGTAGGCGATAAAAGAATTAGCCAATTAGCCAATTAGCTAATTAGCCAATTGGTAGATTAGTTAATTAGCAGATTAGCAGATTAGTTAATTAGCAGATTAGCAGATTAGTTAATTAGCAGATTAGTTGATTAGCCAATTAGCAGATTAGCAAATTTGGCAATTAGCAGATTGGTTTAAAGGCTTGTTAAACAAAGAAATTTTTTACGAAGCTTATTTAAATACAAAGATTTATCTTTAGAAAAATCTTAAAAAAACAGCTCTTATCTGTACCTAATTATAAATCAAAAACAACCACTCTTTCCCTTCCAAATTGCCGTACTAGATACTTGATACTAGATACTAGCTACTCCCTTTAATATTCGTCTTCGTTAAAAAAGAAATCATCCTTGGTTGGGTAATCCGGCCAAATCTCCTCAATACTCTCATAAGGTTCACCTTCATCTTCCAGCTCCTGCAAGTTTTCAATCACTTCCATTGGTGCGCCTGAACGGATAGCATAATCAATTAATTCATCCTTGGTAGCTGGCCAGGGGGCGTCTTCAAGGTGAGATGCTAGTTCTAAGGTCCAATACATAGTACTTTTGTTATTTTATGTTTACTAACGGCACTTCGCCGCTTTTTGTTATAAGGTATTTCAACGTAAAATAGTACCCTTATAAGGCGCGCAAAAGTAAAAAAATATTAATGCCAAAGCCTGTTCATAACAAATGTTAATAAATAGTGGCTGAGCAGCAGTAGGAAATCCTCGCCAACCCCTTCATTATCGGGTATTTGATAACAATGCAAATTCTTGGGAAATAGCAAAAAGTGCAGCTAAAAGGCATTAACCCTGCTGAGCTCAACGGCATTTGAAAGCAAATTTGAGGCAGTCCGGCGTCAGGGAGGGTGATCGCTCTGCCGATTAGCATGATACTTATAAATGGTTGGGCATGCCCCCCTGAAGTTAAGCGTAGCGCATACTTCAGGGGGTCGGGCTGTCCGCTGCTTACCATGAAGTATGCGCTTCGCTTAACTTCATGGTAATCCGCTACCATCCCTCATGCAAGCATAACGTATTTTATAAAATTTATAAAATCTGTTCAGTTTCCGGTAAGTCAGAATTGCTCTTCAATAAAAATCGCTTCATCAATTCAATTATTTATTTCTATTGAATCATAAACCGAAGTGTATGCTCACCATCATCAGCAATAAATTTCAATATATATATTCCTGCATTTAACTCCTGCTTGCTGATCAGGATTTCTGAATCCTGCCCGCCGGCAATTCTCCGCACAGCTTTACCCAGAACATTATATATAATGATGTCTGAAGTTATTTTTAATTCACCGGGTATATATAAAGTGGCCACGCTAGTAAACGGATTAGGCGAAATGAAAATCTGATCATGATCAATTTCACTCAGCCTCGGACAATTATTAATGGTTACACTTAAGGTGCGGTAACTACTATTAGCACAACTGTTTTGCGCACGCACTCTCACATTTCCGGTTGCAGGTGTTGGGCCAAAATTAACACTGATTGTAGGTGTGCCTTGTCCTGAAACAAACGTCGCACCGCTAGGAATTGTCCAGTTATAACTGCTTGCATTGGCAACAGCAGCAGTGGAATATGCAACTCCCGGCTGACTATCGCAAACACTCACCGGACCTGTAATAGATATTGGAATATCAGGACGTGCATAAACAGTTATACTTCTTTCCGTACTGCTTCCGCAACCATTATTTGCCTTCACATAAATTTGTCCGGAAACAAAAGATGCAAAATTCAAACTGACAGAAAGTAAGGAAGTAGTAACAGGTGAACTGCTGCCATTAATTGTAACCCCGACAATGTTGGTTCTCCAGGTATACGATATTGCATTGGTAACACCAGCAATTGAATAAGTTTTGTTATTCTGCACACATAATCCGTTAACTGATCCGCTTATAGTGCCGGGAGTTGTCGGTGCATTCTGATTTATTCGCAATACACGTTTTGCACTTACACCTCTGCAGTTGCCGGATTGTACTCTTACCGAGTCACCTGTAAATGAAGCAGTGTAAGTAACGGTTACGGCAGTATCACCTGTGTAATATGCCAATGAGGAGCCATTTATGGTAGCGCCAAGCGGAGGAGTCCATATATAGTAATCGGCAGTAGCAACTTTTCGTATTGTATATAATTTACTTTCTCCGCCACAACCATTTGTTGAACCGGTAATTGTACCCGGTGTAGAAGGATTAGCAGAACGAAGAATCGTTGAAAAACAAACGACTGGCGAACTTCCACATGCATTGGTAGCCGTTACGCAAATTGTTCCCGCAACTGCATTGCTTGCATAACTCACATTAATACTGTTTGTTCCTTGTCCGGAAACAATAGTTGCACCTGATGGAAGGGTCCAGTTATAAGTAGCTCCTGCAACAGCGGTTACGGTATATATATTGTTTGTGGAGGGTCTGCAAAATCCCGTTGTTCCGGTAATAGTTAAAGTGGGTATAGCACCACCGATATTTACAGTTCCAGCGTTCGACATAATATCAAAGCAACTATTGGAAATCTGACAAGTATAAACACCTGAAGTAGTTGCAGTTAATGTGGTGGCATTCACTTGAGAAATCTGAACACCGTCTTTTCTCCATTGATATGTATAAATACCTGCAGGAAATGCAGTAGCTGTTAATAGTACAGTGCCGTTGCAAACTGTAATGAGTCCGGCAGGTGTTACAGTTGCCGTATGTTGTGTAATATAACTTAAAGTATAAGTACTGGAAGTGGCAGTTCCACAAGAGGCCGATACCTGACATGTGTAAGCACCGGCAGCGGAAGTAGTATAGGATGTACCTGTGGCTGCAGGTATATTAATTCCATTATTTTTCCATTGATAACTATATCCGGGAATCGGAGTGTAAATAGCGTAAGTAACAGAACTGCCAGGACATAGATTTGTGTTTGTAGCGGCGTTTATATAGGCATTCACACTTGTTGCAGCGGTGGTTGTAATAGTATTACTGGTAGAACTTGCACATCCGTTTACTGCAACATTAACTTTATAAGTACCTGCTGACGTTGCATTATATGTCGGTTGTGTTGCACCCGCTATATTGACATTGTTTAACTGCCATTGGTAAGTTGCACCGGAGAATTGCGGCGATATATTTAATTGTGAATATCCCGGAGCACAGAAGGTGGTTGAAGTACTGTTAGATATTCCGACACTTAGTGTTGTTGACACACTTACATAACAATTGTTTGAAGTAACTAATCCGCAGGGCGTGTTTTCTACAACTGAATACCAGCCCAAGCTAGTTACAACCAGGCTATCATTTGTAGCACCACTCAATGGCAGTCCGTTTTGATACCATTGATAAGTGATGCCGGCACCGGTGTTGGCTTTTAACGTTACAGAGGATCCCTGACATAATCTGATATCGCCCGAAGGAGTAAAGGAT
>JANOBN010000196.1:0-4384 GCA_031411675.1 Bacteroidota bacterium
CTGAACAGGTGAAAGCAATGGGAGAGATGGGTTTTCTGGGCATGATGGTAAATCCGAAATATGGTGGTGGTGGAATGGATACCATCAGTTACGTTTTGGCAATGGAAGAAATTTCCAAAGTTGATTCTTCCTGCTCCGTAATTATGTCCGTTAATAATTCTTTAGTTTGCTGGGGACTGGAAACATTTGCTTCAGAAGAACAAAAACAAAAATATCTGATACCATTAGCAAAAGGCGAAGTGATCGGAGCATTTTGTCTTTCCGAGCCGGAAGCAGGTTCTGATGCAACATCACAAAGAACAACAGCAATTGATGCAGGTGATCATTATATATTGAACGGAACAAAAAACTGGATCACCAACGGAAGTTCTGCTCAATATTATTTAGTAATGGCGCAAACTGATGTTGCAAAAGGACATAAGGGCATTAACTGTTTAATAGTAGAGAAAGGCATGCCCGGCTTCACCATCGGACTGAAAGAAAATAAATTAGGTATTCGTGGTTCTGATACCCATTCTTTAATGTTTACCGATGTAAAAGTGCCGAAAGCAAACAGAATAGGAGAAGATGGATTCGGTTTCAAGTTTGCCATGAAAACATTAACAGGAGGAAGAATCGGCATTGCAGCACAGGCATTAGGAATTGCATCAGGAGCGTATGAACTTGCTTTAGCCTATTCAAAACAACGGAAAGCATTTGGCAAAGAAATTTCACAACATCAGGCCATACAATTTAAGCTGGCTGATATGGCAACAGAAATTGAAGCCTCCCGTTTACTTTGTCTGAAAGCAGCCTGGTTAAAAGATCAGCATCTGGATTATAGTCTGGCAAGCAGTATGGCAAAATTATTTGCTTCACGTGTTGCTATGGAAACTACAGTAGAGGCAGTACAAATACATGGTGGATATGGTTACGTAAAAGAATTCCATGTAGAACGCTTAATGCGCGACGCTAAGATTACACAAATTTACGAAGGAACTTCGGAAGTGCAGAAGATTGTGATTTCACGTGCAGTACTTGGTTGAAAATAGTATCGAGTAGTTAGTATCGAGTATCGAGTACGGGATTTGGCTTTGGCAGAATGATTGCGGTTTTGAAAAGGAGTATCGAAAAAAAAATATTGATGAAGATCATAAATTTTCAAATTTGCTAATTTTCAAATTTGCTAATCTTCAAATTTGCTAATCTTCAAATTTGCTAATCTTCAAATTTGCTAATCTTCAAATTTGCTAATCTTCAAATTTGCTAATATTCAAATTTGCTAATCTTCAAATTTGCTAATCTTCAAATTTGCTAATTTTCAAATAGACTCATTAAATAAGTATCTAGTACTTTCGAAAGGTAAATAACATACTATGAAAAAGGGCACAAAGTATATCCTGAGTTTTGTTACGTGCATTGTATTATCAATTTCAGTGTGTGGACAAGGCAGTTCCTTTAAACAGTTTTATGCTGAAACTACCAATCCGCGCCCTTATTCCTATGGCAATATTTCTAAGTCGATTGGATCCGGCGACTTTAATGAGGATGGTTTTCAAGATGTTGTTGCAATCGGATATTATTCATTTCAACAAGTTGAGATGGGTGTGCGATTTGGGACATGTAGCGGAATGTTAAGAGACACGCTTGTAACAATTTTAGACATATCATTAGCAGAAATACCTACCATATCAGTAGCTGATGTTACCGGTGATAATCATCTTGATTTGGTGGTATGTGCTGGAGCAAAAGTAGCCGTTTATGCAGGCGACGGATCAGGCAATTTTGCCTCACCCGTTTATACCACAATTCCATTTTATAATCAGGCTCTGTATTATAAAATGATGGCTACCGGCGATTTTAATCATGATGGATTTGATGATATGATTGTAACAAGTTTAAATGCTTTTGTAATAGTAGCATCGATGAGCACTTATGTAGCCTATGGAAATGCAAATGGCGATTTTACACTTTCTGCTGTTGATTATTCTATGCTCGATCCATATGTTTTTTATGGGCCCAAAAGCATAGCAGATATTAATCAGGATGGATGGGATGATGTCATAACATCTTATGGAATAATTCAATACAATCAAAACGGAATTATTGATTCTGTGGCAGTGCCGGGACTCAACATTCCTCCCCCGTATCCAATCCCTCTTATCTACGATCAAAAGGTTCTTCAATCGGATGCGGATAGCGTATTAGAAATTTATTTTATAAGTGATAGTGCCCTTTTCTTCGGCGAAATAAATCCTGCTAACTTATCGAATAGCACAAAAATTCAAATGGCAAATCAGATAAATAGTTTTTGTGTTGGCGATTTTGATTCGGATGGATTCAAAGATGATGTGGTGGTTGAATTAAACAATAATACACAGCGCTTTTATAGAGGAAACGGAACCTCTTTGGTATATGAGCCGAATGCGAAGTTGTCATTGATACAAGGGCAAATTTTAGCTTGTGATATTAATGGAGATGGGATGGATGATCTTTATAATTCCGATGATCATAATGTAAATGTTTGCTTAGGCCAATTCCGATTTGTGAATGATAATTTTATTCCTTTAAATGGTATTCCCAAATATATTTGTCATGCAGATATCGATCAGGATGGATCTGATGATATTGTTTCTGTTTCTAATTCTGCCTTTCAAGCTTTAAGTATAGCGTACGGAAGTTATTGCGGACTTAGTGAAATGAAAGATTATGCCGGAGCAGTTCAGTTTAAAGAAGTGAAATCAGGAAAGTTTAATGCTGATTCATTACCTGATTTGATGGTGTCGAGTAATTTGTATGACTCCGTTTATGTTTATCTTAATATAGGAAATCGAAATTTTGCTCCTGCTGTTGGTTACTATGCAGGGCATAATTTAGTTCAACTTTCAATTGCCGATTTTAACGAAGATGGTATTGATGATGCTTTTATGTTGAGTACATCACCTGTTGTTTATAATATGATTTATGGTGATGTTTCAGGGAATGGAAATTTTTCAAGTGCAACCATTACTCAAAGTGCTGCAACAATAAGTGTGTATGGTGCCGATCCTGAAGTAGCCGATTTTAACAACGATGGACATAAAGATGTTAGTATTTCACATGATAATGCATTAGGGCAACGCGTTACTATTTTGTTTGGTGACGGCACAGGAACCTTCCCTGTGAAGACGCCTTATAGCTTCGGTCCTTCTTCGGTTTATTGTGCGCCAATGCATCTTAATGCTGATAGCATTGTCGATATGATTTCCTCTTCAGGAATTGGAACACAAGCCATTTATTTTATGTGTAATGACTCCAATGCGTCTTCCTGGTCTTACAACTGTATTCCTCCTCTTACATTTAGTTCGTATTCTTTAGCGGTTGCTGATTTTAATAATGATTCGATTAATGATTTCGTGTGCAACGGAACTTCTTTTTCTGTAACAAAAGCCTCACCCTTTGTTCTAAAACCTGATTTTACCATACAGGATTTGTACTTATCTCTTCCTGATGGAAGCAATAAATCTGAATTGGCCGATTTATCAGGTAGTGGTTTTAAAGACATTGCTTTTTACAACGGCAATTCTTTGGTAGTATATAAAAATGCAATGCCGGGAAATCCATCACTAATGCTGATTAATGATACATTGTTTTCATCTCCACAGCGTACTACATCTACGCCTTCAATAATTGAATGGTACAAAGACCATGTGAAAATTCCGGGTGCTACCCAAATGTATTTGCCTGTTACTGCTACAGGCCTGTATCAATTGGCATATACCTATCCTGATTACTCAGTTGTAACTGCAAAGTATAACGTTACATCTTTATCAGTTGGACTAGATGAAAAAGGAATAGATATTATTCGGGTTTTCCCCAACCCGGCAGACGATGAAATTACTGTTAGTCCTTCTGGCGGAAGGTTACGTTTTTATATGATCGTGGATGCCATAGGTAAGTTGAAATCCAGCAAGGTTGTTAATGAGAATGGAGCAATAAATGTTTCACTTAAAGGGTTGGATGCAGGCCTTTATTTTATCCACTTTACTGATCAGAATGGCAACAAAACCACAAAAAAAATTGTCAAGTTGTAATTTCTCATCCATTTAATAGCTACTGCTCTCTGGTACCTTTTAAAAATAGTATCTAGTATCAAGTATCAAGTATCTGTGCGTGCCTGAAATAGGTTGACCAAAAAACGATCTAAAAAATGGCAAAAGAAAAAATGGTTTATCAACAGCGCCAGGTGCGCATCTTTAGCGAAGGAATTCGTAAACAAACAGTTCGGGATATTGAGATGGGAAAGTGCTCGGTAACACAAGCCTACCGGGAGTTAGGAGTATGTGAGGCCACCATCTATAAATGGATTACTAAATATAGCCGATATTTGATAAAAAACCGTAAGATGGTAGTAGAAGATCAAAGC
>JANOBN010000197.1:0-2252 GCA_031411675.1 Bacteroidota bacterium
CACAGTACCATTGGAAGGCTGTACTATCCGGCTTAATATTTTTAATAAAGTTGATTTGCCGGCTCCATTCCTTCCAATTATGCCAATCCGATCACCCTGATTAACTTCAAATGAAACATTTTTTAATGCCCAAAATGTTTCTGTTTCACTTGAATGCTCAGCTTCACTTTTTTTATGAAAGATGTTTTTAAAGGAATTGCTTAATGAATCACGAAGAGTTGTATACTGCTCTTTATGTTTATGCTGAAGAATATATATCTTGCTTAAGTTTTCAACTTTGATTACAGGGTGCATTTCAGATGATGTCAGCAAAGTTATTTTCTATTTTACGGAAATAATTAAATCCTGCTAACAATAAAAGTAACGCTATTGCTACAGATATATAATATTCAGGTGTGTTAAATACAGAAGGGCCACCCAAAATAGACCAACGAAATCCATCTATTACTCCGGCCATTGGGTTGAGGTAATATAGTAACTTATATTTTTCCGGAATAACACTACTACTGAATCCAACCGGTGAAACATATAATCCAAACTGTATAATAAATGGAACTATATATCGGAAGTCACGATATTTCACATTTAAAGCAGCAATTAACAAGCCGGCTCCTATGCTTACCATAATGGCCTGTAATATAAAAACAGGAAGAAGTAACAGTTGTACTCCCGGAAGAAACTTATACCAAATCATACAGGCTGCCAGAATAAGCATGGAAATAAGAAAATCAATCATTGCAACAATTATCGTGCTCACGGGAATTATTATACGAGGAAAATAAACCTTACTAAGCATATTGGAATTGGTGATTAAACTGTTGCTTGATTCAGAAAAAGCTGAAGCAAAAAATTGCCAGGGTAATATTCCTGCAGATACTAAAAGAATGTACGGAACGCCGTTGTTAGGAAGATTTGCAATTTTACCAAATACTACTGTAAATACTACCATAGTAATCAATGGTCTGATAATGCTCCAGGAAATACCCACTACGGTTTGTTTATACCTTACTAAAATATCTCTCCATGATAAAAAATAAAAAAGTTCTCTGTACTTCCAAACGTCTTTCCAATAGGAAGAGGTGGATTTTTCAGAACCAATTATTACATCATATTTCATAGTAGTAATTCTTTCTGATTGTTAATAGTTGAAGCCGTTCAAAATCAAAATTATTTCAATATATCCTGGCAGGCATTTTTATGGAGAACTGTTGTTAAAGACTGCATGTATCAGTATGCAAATTTAAAATAATTGGAGAAAGTAGTCCGGTGAAAAAAAGATATTCTTTAAATAGATATAGCTGATAATCAGTCAGGCGTTGACTTATTCTCCATTTGCCTGATTATTTTATTCACTTCCTGCTCTGTGGCCCTTAGTTTATCCTGACAAAAAGTGATGAGTTCAGCAGCCCTTTTTACCCTGTCGGCCAGCCTGTCAACAGTAACTGTTTCGCTTTCAATTTCTGCGGCAATTTTTTTTAACTCAGCATATGCTGATTCATAGGTCAGTTTCTTGTCCATGATTAGGGTTAATTTTTTTAATTAATGTTTCAATGGTGCCATCCTTAAGCATAATTGTTAATGGAATGTCTTTATCTGCCTGTTCGATTCCGGAAATGATTTTATTATGCTGTTTCACAAGAGCAAAGCCTTTACGGAGCAGGTTCTGCGGATCCATCATTTTCATAAGAGAAGTAAAATTGGTAATCCTTTCACGCTCCCTTATAAAACTGTTTGATGTAGCGTTTTTTATTGAGGTGGAGATCATCTGTAAATCTGAAAGACGGGTTTTTGTCATCAGAATAGGAATGGTAAGAAGCTGGCTGAAGGATGTAGTAAGGTCACTTTTATGTTGAAAGAGGAGGCTTTTACTTTGGTTGATAGTAATATGACGGAAGTAATGCAATTGATCTTTATGTTGACTTACCAGCGAACGTGTTGCAGTGCTCAGGTCTATTTGAAAAGAGTGAATTTCCTGATGGCAAGAGCTGATTAATTGTTGAGATTTAATGATAATTATTTTTTGAAGATCCTTCAATCGCTCTTCAAAGTTACGGTTGTGTGAAATAATGAATTCTGCAGCTTTCGTTGGTGTTTTGGTGTTGGTATGCACCATCATATCAACAATACTAACGTCTTTATGATGGCCTATACCGGTAATTATCGGCAATGGAAATTTGGCTACGGCGCGTGCAAGCCGATAACTGTCAAATACCAGAAAATCAGTTTTTGCACCACCGCCCCGGATCAGCACG
>JANOBN010000198.1:0-13418 GCA_031411675.1 Bacteroidota bacterium
GCTGTAACCCCTACCTGGAATGATATTGGCATGTTAGCAGCAATTGCCGGAATAAGAACAGGGTTAAATTACTTTTTGGAAATAGAATTAAAAAAATCAATAACATAGGTTATTGTATTCGCTTTGATTTTATATTTACAGTATAAAACTATCACGGATGAGCTATTGTGATTTTATCAATGGATTAAATAAAAACGAAGTCAATGTTCATCGCGAATATCATGACAACCAGTATGGTTTTCCGATTCATGATGATAATGAATTATTTTGCAGGTTGATACTGGAAATTAATCAGGCAGGCTTAAGCTGGACTACCATTTTAAACAAGCAGGAAAATTTCAGAAAGGCATTTCACAATTTCGAGATTAAGAAAGTAGCATCCTATAAGGAGAAGGATGTTTCCCGGTTATTAAATGATGCCGGAATTATACGGAACCGCCTAAAGGTTAATGCAACTATTGAAAATGCAAAAACAATATTGTTGCTTCAAAAAGAATCCGGATCATTTAAGCAATGGCTGGATGATCATCATCCGAAAACAAAGGAAGAATGGACAAAGTTATTTAAGAAAACATTTAAATTTACCGGTGGAGAAATTGTGAATGAATTTTTAGTCAGTACCGGATATTTACCGGGAGCACATGTTGAAAGCTGTTCCGTTTTTAAGAAAGTGTTGAAGCAAAAACCCGCCTGGAAAAACAAAAGTTGATATGGCAAGCAAAATGCAAAAAGTTTCCTTTAAAAGTGTAGATGAGTTCTTAGACTTTCTACCGTCTGATGAATTAAAGATTACTGAATTATTAAGAGAAACAATTTTTAATTGTGTGCCGGGTATTACGGAAAAACTTTCCTACAATGTACCGTTTTACAAAAAGAACAAGGGCATGTTTTTTATCTGGCCGGCTTCCATTTTATGGGGAAGTAAAAAAACTTATAAAGGAGTACGCTTTGGATTCCAGCAAGGGTATTTACTGAACGATGAGTTAAACTATTTGAATAAAGAAGGACGAAAGCAGGTTTATATGAGGGATTTTACCTCTGTGAAAGATATAGATTTAGAAGTATTAAGAGCCTATATTTTTGAAGCGGCCGAGATTGATCATTCTTTTAAAATTAAGTAGCAAGCTGCAGTTTTCTGATCTCTGTTCAAATGTAATAGCGTTACGATGACCGGCAATTCACATTCCGGAAGCAGTTTTGTATTATAGTATAAAAATATTTTTGGGAACCTGTCCTAATAATCAATCCTCATCCGTCATTAGGGAATAAATCATTTAATTTCAATTTATAACCAACTGGAAGCGAATTTTAGAATTATATGAGTGGCTCTGCAAGATTGCCACCTCTCCCATTGCTCAACTTAATAAAGCTGTTGCAGTAATGCAGGTTTATGGTGCTAAAGAAGCCTTAAAATTATTACAGGATATTCCTGAAAAAAAGCAATTGGAATCCTTCTATCTTTATCATAGTTTGTTAGGAGAGATTAATTCAAGATTGAATGACACCAATGAAGCAAGGAAGAATTTTGAAAGGGCCATTCATCTGACAAAATCAGAAACAGAAAAGGCTATATTGAAGCAAAAAATACTTGTTCTGTTGAACTGATTTTACAAGGATCAGGTAAAAGGTACGTTCTAAAGAGGAATTGATTTAAATCTGATCTGCTAATTTTAAGCTCAATATTAGAGAGAGAATAATTTTATCAGTGAACTAGACAAATGACGGTTAAAATACGTATTGCATATTGCACTTTAAAGAGAAGCGAATTATAATTTGTTATATTTGTATTGGAAATTTCTGGTTTAACCTGTTACTAAACGTTAACGCCCATGCCTGACCAACAGATTGAAATCATTTTAAGCCGGCAACTGGCAGACAGTTTGTCGATACCGGTTTTTATTGTTGATACAAAAGGGAATTTACTTTTTTATAACGAGCCGGCAGAAGAACTTCTGGGTTTGCGTTATGAGGAAACAGGAGGCATGGCCGTAGAAGAATGGTCCACCATTTTTAAACCTCAAAATGAAAAGGGAGAATTACTTCCACCAGAAGCATTACCACTTGTTCAAACATTGATGAACAAAAAACCTGCACACGGACAATTCTGGATTGATAGCATGCGTGGTCAACGATATAAAATTTCTGTAACATCATTTCCAATTATGGGTCGCCCCGATAGGTTTCTGGGTGCGGTGGCTTTATTCTGGGAATCTATTGATTAATGAATATAAAAATATGGGGCTGTCGTGGTTCGCTTCCTTCACCCGGCCCTGAAAAAAATATATATGGAGGCAATACTTCCTGCGTTCAGATAATGCATGAGAACACCTGTATTATTCTTGATGGCGGTTCCGGCATTCAAAAATTAGGAGAGTCTTTACCAAAGCGAATTACACAGATTGATATTCTGCTTACGCATTTACATTTGGATCATATTATTGGATTAGGTTTTTTTCAACCACTTTATGATCCCAATATGACGGTTAATTTATGGGGTCCTGCTGCAACAAAGGAAAGTTTGAAAAATCGCTTAAGAAGATACTTTTCTCCTCCTATTTTTCCGGTAGGTTTGAATGAATTACCTTGCCAGGGAGAAATAATTGAAATCGAAAATAGTGTTTTTACAATTGGTGATTTTATTATATCTTCTCAATATATATGTCATCCCGGACCAACAGTAGGTTACAGAGTTGAAAAGGGAAGTACAGCAATTGCCTATTTACCGGATCATGAACCTGCTTTAGGGTCAGCTGATTTTCCAACTAATGCTGAATGGACCAGCGGTATTGGTATAGCAGGAGGTGCAGATATTTTATTTCATGATGCACAATATAAAACAGAAGAATATAAACAACGTATCGGATGGGGACATAGTTCCGTACAAGACGCAATTGATTTTGGTGTTTTAGCCGGAGTAAAAAAATTGTTTTTGTTTCATCATGATCCATCACGTACTGATGAACAGTTGCGTAACATGTATGAGGAAAGTATGCTGAAAAATAAACTTCCTTTTGATGTGGAGCTGGCGCAGGAGGGGAAGTATTATAATCTGTGAAATGAAATTATAAATTAAGGCAGGATTTATTTCTTCATAACCCTTTCTCTTTTAAAATACTATTCAGCCATTTAATCATCATAAAAATAATAGCTGCCGTTACTAATGCGAGCACAAAGTTTACGAGGAAGAAATTGGATTTTAATTCATAGCCATCCCACATAGCAGCTAATACTCCGCTCAGTTTATTTCCTATGGAAGTGGATAGAAACCATCCGCCCATCATAAGTCCGGTTAAGCGTGGAGGACTGAGTTTAGATACCAGTGATAAACCCATTGGGCTGAGACATAATTCTCCCACAGTTATTACACCATAAGATGCGACCAGCCACAACATGGAACTTTTTTCCGCACCATTATGACAGGCATACGTTGCAGCAACCATTACTAATGTGGAGAGTGCAGTAATAAATAATCCGTAAAATATTTTCCAGGGTGTAGAAGGTTCTTTATTTCTTTTCCGGAGGAAGGAGAAGAAGGTAATCACGACAGGCGTTAATAAAATTACCCAAAATGGATTTACCGATTGAAACAATTCTGTGGAAACTAATTTTACACTGGCTCCTTCAGCAGGTATTTTTTCAGGCGAAACATTTTTAAAGTATAAAGGGTAATCAAATGTTTTTACTATAACTCCTTCTGCATCTTTAGAAGTGCGGAAAAGATGATCCGTCAATGGAACAGAATCTTTGAGATACATTTTTTCCTGCACCATGCCTAACACTTTTGCAGCAGGCTGAACTACAGTGGGAATTTCGCGATTGGTATAACTCTCTGCCCAGGTAGTAAGTGCAGTACCGTTTTGTTTGAAGATAGCCCAGAAGATAATGCTTACACCAAACACAGCAAGCAATGCAGCAATCGGACGTTTATCTTCTTTATTGGAACGCAGCATCAATGAAATATAAAATGCCATGACAGGTAATGCACCGCAGATAAATGCATCTGTTGAATCACTACCGAAAATATTATCAGGAATATTCCAGCCAAGATATCCGGCAATTAGCATTGGCAACAAAGTAATACCCAGAATTTTTCCCACCGACATATCTTCTGCCTTAACGGGTTTACGAACATCGGCATGGTCATAGTGTTTATGTCCGATCCAGAAAATAATTACACCAACAAACATTCCGATTCCTGCAGCCATAAATGCATGTCCCCAGCTAAAAGTATTTCGTAAATAAGAGCCGAAGAAATTGCAAATGAAAGCTCCGATGTTGATGCCCATGTAAAAGATGTTATATCCGAGGTCTTTTAATGGTTTATACTTTTCCTCATTGTAAACATTACCAAGTAAAGTAGAGATATTGGGTTTAAAGAAACCGTTGCCAATACATAAAATTAATAATGAAGAATAAAAAGTTGTTTCACCGGGAAGCGCCAGTCCGCAATAACCCAGACCCATTAATATACCACCCAAAGTAATGGAAACACGGTAGCCAAGAACACGATCGGCAAGCAGGCCGCCAATGAAAGGGGTTAAGTAAACCAAGGCAATAAAAGTTCCGAAGATGTCTGCTGCTTCCGCTTTTTCCATACCAAGACCGCCTTTTTGTGTATCGGTCATATACAAAAAGAAGATGCCGAGCATCAGGTAGAAACCGAATCGTTCCCACATTTCGGAGAGGAATAAATAAGGTAGAGCTTTAGGATGTTTGCTTGCCATAATTATTATTATTTCGGGGCTAAATATAGGGAAAAACAATTCAAAAGAGCATAGGCGTTTATGGATTAAAAAACACAAACATACAACGGAAAGTTTTCTTTTCCATAAATTCCGGAGATTCCACTCAAATAATTTTTACCAATTATATATAAATTTCTTGAATAAAATTAACAAGGATAAGAAACATGAAGTAAGATCTTCACTTGAAATTAGGGCAATTTATTTTTTACATTTTTAGGTCAGCTTCAATTAATAACTACATGAAAGGTAACCAATGCTGATTTATTCTTTTCAAAGCAAAGGATCCGGCATGGTGCGAGAATTTTATAATCCGGAGTTTCTTTTTTTTGTATCGGAGACAGCCAGTCAATCATATTAAACATTCCGTAAAAAGCACTTGAATTCAAAGCAAAAATCACTGCAAAGAGGCTTAGAAAAAGGGAGACAACTTTTTGACAACTAGTTCGTAGAAACAAGATGATTAAATTGTTAACGGCAGTAATGGCTCTTCCTTCAGGATTTAGTTATGTTAGATAAAGGCAGCTATCCAAATTGCTTCCTTTTTTCTTTAGCCTAATCAGTACTGAACTTATTTTGTAAACACGGAATTGCTCAGTACAAATCTGATAAACTTCTGCTTTTAAGCGAAGTTTTCGACATTCAAGAGCGATCAATTGTAAAATGTTTACTTTTATTTTTTCATTTTAGAAAATCGTAATCAATAATCATAATAATTATGGCGTTAAGCAGATTTTGGACCTTCATAATAGTAGCCAGCATCATCTCCCTGCTCTATTCTGTTTTTTCAGGTCAGCAATTTACCCTGGATACTATTTTAACCGGCAATACCAGAGATGATGATAAGCTAAAGCGACGAATGGTGATTGCTGAGTTTTCTCCGGAAGAATTAAAACGCAATGATGCAGCCACTTATCAAACTTTTAATGAAACAGCTCCCGGAGATAATTTTCAGAAATCATTAAAGAAGACAAAACTGTTTGCATTTGTAGAGTCTGCTGCCGATTCCATTAAAGGGCAGATTTATTTCTGGAATTATATTGATCAGACCAATAAGGGCTACATCACAGGGTACAATAAAGTTTTTACAAACCTGAAGTCTTTTAACGAAAGCAAAACGGCTTTAGTTAATGCACCGGAGAATTCATCCGCCAATTTTATCTTTTGTGCTTCTGCAAACAGTGTCATCCATCTGGATAGTGTTACTTCAAATAGCAATACCATTAATGACTCTGTGCTTTTAAGAAGATATAATATGGCACCCCTACCCGGCAAGGTAGAAGGAATTTTAAGCCGTATGTTACGAGATGAAAATGCACTCATTTGTACCAGAGATACAGTTTTTGATATGAAAGCTTCCGGCAACATTCAAGTAAGCACACAACCCATTCGTACGAATGGTATTCTGCAAACCTGCTCCTGGGTAGTTACAGATTTATGGATACCGCTTTTGGGTATATTGGTTTTTTTATGTGGTCTGATGAATCTGCTGAAGGAATCAAAAGTGGATGAAAAGTTAGCACGATTCTTATCTCCCTTCTTTAAAAAAATATTTCCGGAATTACGGGATGGTCATCCTGCCTATAATTACATGACATTAAACTTTGCTGCGAATTTTTTAGGTCTTGATAATGCAGCAACACCATTCGGATTAAAAGCAATGGAAAGCATGCAGGAAGATAATGTTGATAAAGACAAAGCATCCAACTCACAGATCATGTTTTTATGTTTGCATGCGGCGGGGCTGACACTTATACCCACATCGATTATTGGATACAGAGCGGTAATGAATGCCAGTAATCCGGCTGATGTGATGTTACCTATCATCATCACCTCCTTTATGGGAACACTGGCTGCTTTAATATTTGTAAGCATCAAACAAAAAATAAATCTGTTTAATAAACCTGTTGTATTAGTTGTATTGACTGCAACAGTTTTGTTCTCGGGACTGTTTGTATATATTCACCATCTCTCTGACATTTCCAAAAACAGATTCACAGGGAATCTGGGTGTAGGTATTTTCTTATTCATTATAGCAGCAATATTGACCTATTGTTTTATTAATGAAAAAATATTCACTAAAAACGGATCCAATATTTTTGCCTCTTTTGTAGAAGGTGCAAAAGAAGGAATCACAACGGCATTCAGAATATTGCCTTACATGATTGCGATGCTGGTTGCTATTAGTATATTCCGCAATTCAGGATTAATGAATAGTATTATGGATGGCATTACTGCCTTACTTTCCGGAGCAGGAGTAAGCAGAGATATTACTAACGCTTTACCGGTTGCATTATTACGGCCATTTAGCGCAGGTGGCGCCAGAGGATTTATGTTTGATGCCATGCAGCAATATGGTGCCGATTCATTTACCGGAAGATTAGCCTGCTTATTTGAAGGCGCAGCAGAAACTACTTTTTATGTCATTGCTATTTATTTTGGTTCAGTGAATGTAAAAGACACCCGATATTCATTATCAGTAATGTTATTGGCGGATTTGGTTTGTGTGTTAACTGCTATTGTTGTTTGTAGTTTTTGGTTTCGGTAAGTCACCGGAATAAATTCCGGCGATATGGAGTTTCTCCTGCCCGTATTGTCATCCTGATCCGCCCACTGGCGGAGAAGGAACTTTGCAGTGACATAACGTTGTTCCACAATAAAATCATTCCGGATTATCTTGCTACAAAGAGTCGGCACTTCGTCTGCCGTGTAGATTCTTCGTGCCTCGGAATGACAAACAAAGGGAGAAGGAACTTTGCATTGATTGATGTTGTTCTTTAGCAAAATCATTCCGGATAATCTTCCTGCAATGAGTGGACATTCCTTCTGCTTTATAGATTCTTCGTGCCTCGGAATGACAAACAAAGGGAGAAGGAACTTTGCATTGATTGATGTTGTTCTTTGGCATAATCACTCCATTAGTATGTGGCCGGTAAAAGTGGATATTGTTATAGTACCGAAATTTATTCCGACACTAAAGAGTATCCGTAAGGCTCGGAATGACATTTATTGTAGAAACACAACCACGTAAGTCAAACTTAGCACTTCATAAATTGCTCTTCAAGCAGTCCTCGGAGCGTATGGGTACGAAGCAATAAAAATTAGGCTGAGCGCTCTGAATCTTTTTCTACACTGGCAGTTAGTTCATCTATAATGTTTCGTTACATTCGTGACTAAATAATAAGAGTAGTATAAATCGAGAGGTTCACGTACATCCCAAAGCTTCTGGACCGTGAGAACGCAGCGGTGAAACTTCGTTGCGTGAATCGAATTACAGAATTGTTCAAACAATCAATAATAGAAAAATGAAAAATATAAAATTATTCTACTTTTTATTTGCAGCGTTTATTTGCAATTTATCATTCGGACAACAAACATACAAATGGGAAAAACTAAATACAGAACCTTATAGCGGAAAGCAAGACGACATATTTTTTATCAATGATAATAATGGTTGGTATATTAATGGTTTCGGCAAAATATATCATACAATAGATGGTGGTGTAAATTGGAAATTGCAGTTAGAAAATAAAGGAACTTTTTTCAGATGTGTAGCTTTTATTGACAGTTTACATGGATTTGTTGGAACTGTGGGTACGGACTACTTACCGAATGTAACAGACACCATTCCTTTATATAAAACTTCAGATGGTGGAGAAAACTGGGAGCCTGTAAACTACAAAGGAATATATGTTAAGGGATTATGTGCATTAGATATTGTAAAAGAGGAATACATAAATCATGGCGAAATTGGCTATAAATATCATATTTACGGAGTTGGTAGAGTTGGCAGTCCGGCAAGTTTTATTGTAAGTCACGACAATGGAAATACTTTTACAAGTATGGATATGAGCAAATATTGTAGCGCTTTATATGATATTAAAATGTTCAATAAAAAAGAAGGATTTGCCTGTGCATCTTCAACCGATGATATAGAAAATAGTCATGCTGTTATACTTCATACAAAAGATGAAGGGAGAACATGGCAAAAAGTATTTGAAAGTAAAAGGCCATTTGAAATATCATGGAAAATATTCTTCCCATCCCCACAAGTAGGCTATGCTACAATTCAAAGTTACAATCCGGATACAACAATTGTGACGCAACACTTTATAAAAACTACAAATGGTGGAAACAAATGGACAGAATATGAACTTTGCAAAGATTACAAATCAAGATCATTTGGTGTAGGATTTATTGATGAAAACAATGGTTTTATTGGAACTATGAATACCGGGTTTCAAACAAATAATGGAGGAAAAGAATGGACAAAAATGGACCTAGGGAAGGCTTGTAATAAAATTAGAATTTTTAAATCACCTGAAGGAAGTATTTATGGCTACGCAATTGGAGTAAATTTGTTTAAACTAAGAATTGACAAAAAGTAAAAAAAAGGCATCATAACGCTTGGGTTTTGCAAAAGTATCGGGACAGTGCACCTAAGACAATTTTGTTTTTAAACAAGCATTGTTTCTCGGGATGAAATTTTGTGGTAAAAATCGCCATCTTCGCTAAGCCAAAAAAGGGTTAATGCGATTTTGGAAAGACCCAGCAAGTAATGACAGAATTGGAAAAATACATACAAACCTATTTTGGTGTCAATAATGAGGACTTGATAAAAATTAGTTCCTTTTTCAAACCCGTCACTTTTAAAAAGGGTGACTATTTTCTTAAAACTGGCAGGCATTCAGATAGACTGGGCTTTGTTCAGACTGGTATAGTAAGAGAGTTTGTTTACATTAAGGATAAGGAAGTAACCAAGTGGATTTCAACAAAGGGGTATTTTGTGGTGGACTTATCAAGTTTTGTATTTCAACAATCAGCACGCTGGAATATTCAAGCCTTGACAGACTGCGAACTTTACGTTATTGACAGCAAAGACTATAAAAAAATCGGACAGGTAATTCCTCGTTGGGCGGAATTAGAAAAACTATTCATTGCAAAATGCTTCACAGTTTTGGAAGATAGAGTATTACAACACCTTTCAATGACAGCAGAAGAAAGATACAATCAACTTTTCAATTTCAATAAAGAATTGTTTAATCAAGTGCCTTTGCAGTACTTAGCATCAATGCTTGGTATGTCACCTGAAACATTAAGCAGACTAAGAAAAAAAGCGGCCGGCTGAAATTAGCTCAATGTGTCTGTTTTTATTGGATTCGCTGAATGCATAGCATTTCTTGATTTTTGTCAAGAGCAAGCCTTGGTTTTGTGCTGACCTTTGTATCGTTAATTTAAAACAAACGACAATGTTCACAAAATCAATTTTACTAACCGGGTTTAGCTTGACAATTTCAGCAGGTTTATTTGCGCAAATCAATTCAACAATGAAAAATATTAACAGCAACGCACCAGTAAAGTGCAGCAAGACAATCACTATCAATGCAAGTAATGAAAAAGTATGGACAGTTATGACCAACATTAACAATTGGGCAAATTGGCAAGCTGAAATCAGTAACCCAAAACTAAATGGTGAGCTAAAACCAGAAACGACTTTTGATTGGAAAACTGGCGGTGCAAAAATTCATTCAACTCTTCACACAGTTGAACCTTTTAAAAACTTCGGTTGGACAGGAAAAACTTTTGGTATGTTTGCAATACATAACTGGACATTAATGGAAACAAATGGACAAACCAAGGTTTCGGTTGACGAAAGTATGGAAGGTTTTTTTGCAAAACTTTTGAAGAAGTCATTTAACAAAAATTTAGAAAAGGGTATGCAAAGCTGGCTGGACTTATTGAAGAGGGAATGTGAAAAGTAACGTGACAGAAGGGAAAACGGCGTATAACGAAATCGGATTAGTTGCGTCCGCCAGCTGTCGGACGAAGGATGATCCAATGTTGCACAGCTTGCCCCGATTTTATCGGGGGAACCGGCGTCTAATGTTTAGTTATGGGGATTTCGATCAAGGGGTGTAGCTTTTCAAAAAATGCTACGGGAAAAATAATGATTCGTTTATGTTACCTGTAAGCACTTTTTGTATCTCAATGAATAATTGTAAGGATGGATGAAGATTATTTTCTTGCAAGGTTGAAATATTTTCCTGCATAATCATAGGCATACCAGGCCACAAGAAGCAGATTTAAAATTTATTTAGTGGTATTTAGCATTTTGTAACATCGCCGGAGGTTCTCTTAATAATAGTTCAATAGTTACCATTGTTTCTGTTTTGCAACAGGTACATTTTTTAGGATTATAAACTATTGCTTGTTTTTTATTTGCAGGGATAGCTTTAGGTGGTATTTGTTCTTTGATTTTTGCAACGGCTGCTGCTTTAGAAGTATTGCTAAGAATTCCGAAATGCCGGATACAGGTAAACCCTTTGGGCAGGATGTGCTGGGAAAAGCTACGGATAAATTTCATACCCGTTAATTTCATTATTTTTTTGCTGCTCCGTTTCTCAAATCTTTATATGCGAAGGACACTTTTTCCTCTATGTTGTTTGTGATGTAAACCTGATTCCTTTATTTTTGCTTCATAGGAACTGTTTAGCAGCATCAGAAATGAAGTGTTATTCAAAAAATTAAATGATGGAAGGCAAAGATATTGACCGAATTATCGAAATGGCATGGGAAGACAGAACTCCGTTTGAAGCAATAAAGGTTCAATTTGGTTTTTCAGAGGCTGAAGTAATAAAACTTATGCGAAAAGAGTTGAAGCGGAGCAGCTTTAACCTGTGGAGAAAAAGAGTAAATAGCGGTATCAGTCAAAAGCATGCACTGAAAAGAAATTCAGATATTTCACGTTTTAAATCCAAACTTCAAAAAACTATTTCATTGAATAAAATAAGTAAGCGGTAGATAGCCCTAAATTTCGCAAAAGATTATTAAAAAAAAAGGAAATAAGCCAAATAAAAACGTTAAAAAGGGGTAAGACCCGGAATGATGTGGATGTAGCAGAGGCTTGTTATTTACCTTATGTTAAATGACAGGTAATCCCACTAGCAAAGTGTTAAAGATTGTTTTGAATGGGGTAAACAAAAATTTGCAGATAGAATATTTGTAAAGAAATTTTACGCTCGGGATTATTTTCATTGAATTAATAAGATGAAGGATCTTAATAGAAAAAGTAAACTAATTCTGATACCCATATTGAATTATGCAATATCTTCAAGCATATTAAATACCACCAATGAAATTTGAGGGGAGCTTTTATAAAACAGAAGAAGTGAAAAGAGGAATGCAAAGCAGTTGAAAAACTGATGAATACTTCCAGTAATTAGCATTTTAAAAGGAAGCTTAGAATTACCATGACCCAAATAAAGAAAAAAGATTTACCTGCTAAAAATTGCATAGTATGCATGCGACCTTTTTCGTGGCGAAAAAAATGGGAAAAAGTGTGGGACGAGGTTAAATATTGTAGTGATAAATGTAGAATGAAAAAAAATAAAAGGGGAGAATAGAAGGAAACATTTTTCGGACAGGTTTTGAGGGTGAATTTGGGAAATGACTGTGCACTACGCAAATTTTTATTATTTTATTTAGCTACGTTAGCAACAGACTGACAAATAAATGAACAGCAACAGCTATAAACTTTTAAAGGTATAACGGTATTTTTTGTTATCTGCGTAAACTTTGGCTTTGGACAGCTAAGTAAAACGCCAGGAATGTAAATTGCTATGGCACCGGAATTTATTCCTGCCCCTTGGAGTATCCCTTCTGTATTGTCATCTTGATCCGTCAGGGGATGGAGAACAAACTTTGCGGCAAGTTATGTTGTTCCTTAGCTAAATCAATCCGGATAATCTTCCTGCAAAGAGTGGACTTTCTGTCTGCCGTATGGATTCCTCGTGCCTCGGAATGACAAGCAAGGGGTGAAGGAACGTTGCTGTGACGTGATGTTGTTGCATAGCAAAATCATTTTGGATGATGTTGTTGCAAAGAGTGAACTTTCCGTCAGGCACCGGAATAAATTCCGGCGCTATAGAGTATCCTGCAGGCCACGAAATGACATTTTTTGTGGAAACACAACCACGTAAGTCAAACTTAGCAATTCATAAATTGCTCTTCAAGCAGTCCTCGGAGTGTATGGCTACGAAGCAATAAAAGTTAGGCTGTGTACTCTGAATCTTTTTCCAAACTGGCAGTTAGTTCATCTATAATGTTTCGCTACATTCGTGACTGAACAAGAAGATCCCCCGATAACGGGACAATTTGCATGAACCACTAAGTGCTAATAAGCTACATAAATAAAAAACTGGGCGCGCATAGTCGAGTCAGACAGCGGTGATACTCTACTTCATGACTCGATTTTACGTCATTCTTGGCGGCAGTGCTAACTTGAAATATTTTGCAAGAATCAAATATGACAAAACAAACTTTAATCATTGGGCTATTAACTGCATTATTTAGTATTTTTGGTTGTAACAAAAATACGCATAACAAGACATTACAAGTTCAAGGTAACTCACAAGTAATGAAAGTCACCGCAGAAACATTAAAGCAAATCCTTGAAGCATTTAATCGGCATGATCTTGATTCGATAATGGAATTCTTTTCCGATGATTGCTCTTTTGATTTTCCTAGGGGGCCTGAATTTATTGGACAACGCTTTGTCGGCAAAGCACAGGTGCGAGAAGCACTTTCAGGACGATTCAAAGGAATTCCTGATGTTCATTACGGTGAAGACCATCATTGGATTTCAGACAATGGAAATATGGGAGTATCAGAATGGAC
>JANOBN010000199.1:0-7113 GCA_031411675.1 Bacteroidota bacterium
ATTCAAATAATAAAAAAAATTTAAGAAGTGAATTACCCCTGTGGAATTAATGCGAATTTTATTAAAAGGAAAGTATTTCCGCAACTCTTAAAAGATCTTTATTAAATGGCGGCGCTTTACTAACCGCTTCAGAAAAAGGAGTCAATGTTGTTTCATTGTTTATCAATCCTACCATTTTTAATTGTTCTCCTGCAAGTAAAGCTTCCACTGATTTTACTCCCAAACGGGCTGCTAATACTCTGTCGAAACAACTTGGGCTTCCCCCTCTTTGCATATGCCCTAATACACTTACTCTTACATCGTAAAAATCAAATTTTTCCTTCACCTGATGTGCGATTTCTACTGCACTGCCCAATTCTTCACCTTCAGCAACAATAACAATGCTGCTTGTTTTTCCCTTTTTTGCGCCTGCTTCCAGTTTATTTATCAGTTTATCAATTGAGTCCGGTTGTTCCGGTAATAAAACTGCTTCTGCACCACCGGCTAATCCACTGTATATTGCTATCCATCCGGAACTTCGTCCCATCACCTCTATAAAAAACAAACGATGGTGAGAATTAGCAGTATCCCTGATTTTATCTACTGCATCTATTACGGTATTTACTGCTGTATCAAAACCTAAAGTATAATCAGTACCATAAGTATCATTATCTATTGTTCCCGGTATTCCGATAAACTGAATATCCGGATACGTTTTATTAAACTCAATTGCACCTCTGAAAGTTCCATCTCCACCAATTGCAACCACAGCGGAGATTTCATTTTTAACGAGATTGTCGTATGCTTTTTTTCTTCCTTCAGGAGTTAAGAAATCCTTACTTCTGGCAGACATCAGAAAGGTTCCTCCTCTTTGCAAAATATTACTTACCGACCGTGATGTCAGGTTGACAAATTCATTTTCAATCATTCCCTGATATCCTCGTTTGATACCTGTTATCTTCAGGTTGTTTGTTAATGCTGTACGCACAACAGCGCGAATGCAGGCATTCATGCCCGGTGAATCACCACCACTGGTAAATATTCCTATTTTTTTTATGTTCATAAAATTGAAATCAAGCTATTCTACAAGTTGAAATAAAATGCTAAGTTCGTTAATAATTGACAGAAACATGAGCAAAGATAATCCCTGGAAAACACTTTCTTCAGCATTGATTTATAATAATCCCTGGATTAGCGTTACAGAACATAAGGTAATCAATCCAGCAGGCAATGATGGTATTTATGGTGTTGTGCATTTTAAAAACAATGCTATCGCTGTAATTCCTCTGGATGAAGAATATAATACCTGGATTGTTGGTCAATACCGGTATACGCTAAACTCTTATGAATGGGAGGTTCCGGAAGGAGGCAGCCCTGAAAATGAGGATCCATTGGTTACCGCACACCGTGAGCTGGAAGAAGAAACAGGGTTGAAAGCATCGGCTATGCATCTAATTCTGAAAGCACAATTGAGCAATTCAGTTACTGATGAGATAAGTTACAGTTATGTAGCAAAAGGACTGTCCTTTATAGGCAGTTCTCCGGAAGAGACGGAACAACTTCAGGTTAAAAAAATTCCTTTTGAAGAACTTTACCAGATGACTATGAAAGGGGAAATCAGAGATGCATTATCTGTTGCATCCATCTTAAAAGTAAAACTAATGATCATGAACGGTGACTTGTAAATTTAAACGTGCCATTAAAAATTAACGGCTGCCTTGTTTAAATTTAGCAATTGCATTATTGGTAAAATCACTAACCACTAATTTACCGCTCATTTCTGCTCTTTGAATCAGGAGTGTATCCCAGTCATCAGTGCCTTGCCACATTATTTTTTTCAGCATCATCATTGCTTCGGGGTTAGAAGCAGCTAATGTATTAACAAGTTCAGCCAATGATTTATCAAGTTCTTCTATTGAGTTATAGATAGACGCATACATTCCTTTAGACATAGCCCATTCGGCAGATTGCCACTGAGTAGCATTAATAGTTAGTTGTGTAAAAGCAGCGGTTCCAATTTTACGTTCAACAGCAGGACCAACAACAAAAGGTCCTATACCAACAGCAAGCTCGCTTAGTTTAACTGCGGCATGCACAGTTGCCAGTGTATAATCAGCAGCGCAAGCCAACCCTACTCCACCTCCCACTGCTTTACCCTGAACACGTGCTATTACCAGCTTAGGTGCTTTACGTATTGCATTAATAACTTTTGCAAATCCGGAGAAAAAAATCTTTCCTTCTTCTATAGTCTGAATAGCCGCCAATTCATCAAATGATGCTCCTGCACAAAATGTTTTCTCGCCTTCACTGCATAAAATAATCACTTTTGCATCAGCGTTACTTCCCGCTTCTTCAATTCGTGAAGCGAGAATTCCGAGTAATGCACCCGGTAATGAATTGCTTTGAGGATGAGAAAAAGTGACTGTAGCAATGCCATCTTTTACTTTTAAAGAAACTTCACCAGATTTACTCATAAATATGCAATTATTGAACTGCGAAAATAGTAAAGTCAAATCAATTATGATGATTTGTGATCAATATGATTAAACAACCAATAATTCATTGTTTTTTTTCTTCTGATTATGTAGAATTATCTTCCTGAGAAAGTAGTGTATATCCCAGTCCAAACGATATCCAGGGTTTGTTGTGATAAAGCAAATGAATATTTTCATTGCCGGAAATATAATCCCATCCAATAAAAATTCCAGCTTGAGTGGCATTATTAAATTCAAAAACAAAACCAAGAGACGGCGTTAATGCAGGTAGTTCCACTTCCTCTGTTATATAGCCTTTTGTTGTACGGCTATTTACGGTAATAGATGCAATAAACATACCGGCTAAAAAATTCACATAGTTTTCGCATAATGGGAAAGCCGGAAACGCACTCCTGCTGAAGGGCCTAATGTGAAGTCCTTTGAGAAATCAAAATGCTGTAATCGTAATTTAAAGGGTATTAAAACTGTTCCGGCTGTAAATGATGCATTTCTGTCAAAACGAGCAATTACTTTTTTGGGGAAATCAGAAGCTGACATTATAAAACATTTACGTTTTACCCCTAATCAGCATAACAGAGTATTTTGTTCAATCCCTCACGTTCCTTCCATATCCAGAACCTTATGATCAAGTGTTCATCGTCGGGCTGACCAATTACCGTAAAAACGGAACCGGGTTCGGCAACCTGTAGTAAGGTGTCTGTTATTTGCCCGAGTATATTGCAACAATAGACCGGCGACTCAATTATTACTTTATAATTACTGACCTTCCCATTGTCATAATAATAGGTAACCGGTGTCGTCATTCCTCTTAATGCGCCAATACACACCATAAGGCACACAAAAGGAATTCTGAACATGGAAATTGCAGTTGATAAACACCAAACGCATGCAACAGCTTATTAAGAATTAGTGGACTAAAATATTACCTGATGATGAATGGCAACCTTTTTACAGATCCGGGCTGAGTAAGCGTACATATATATAAACCAGGAGTCCCCTTTCCAAAATCTATCCTGTATCTGTTTTTATTTCCATTTACTATTTCCCTGTAAACAACGTCTCCTTGAGCATTAAGTATCAGCAATAAACCAGTCCCACCGGTGTTCGCATCAACCGCTAATTCAAAGATTCCTTCATTCGGATTGGGGAAAATATAAGTATTGTCAGGCTTAAAAGCTAAGGCGATATCAGAAGTAATGCTATCACACTTATCAAAGAATATTGTGTCAGTTAGAAAAGTATTACATCCATCATTTATTGTAAAAAGATAATACTCACTATAACAAAGTCCGGTTATAATAGAATCGTTTGTAATAATGGTGGAGTCAGCCACTGTTTGCCAGTCGAAGAAGTAAGGTCTTCTTCCTCCAAATACATTTAAAACCGCTGTTCCGTTACAAACATTGCATGAAGCAGAATCCACAGAAATGGAAAATGAAAGTGGTGAGGGGTCTCTTAACTGAAAGGTATCAGAACGGTAGCAACTCTGCCCCCATTGAATTGTGGCTATATATAATCCTTTACACAGGCCGGAGTTAATTGCATTGGTTTTACCGGTATTCCATACAGTAGTAAATGCAGGGCCGTTAACTGTATCGGAAAGCAACCAAACCCAGCCATTACACATCTGTGCACAGGTCGGATTCTGCACTTCTGAATAAATATATCGCCCGTCTTCTGAAGAAACATAAGCCCTTGCAGTATCGCGGCAACCTATTGAATCGCTTACAACCACCTGATATAAAGCAGAAGGCATGGAGTACTGTATTGTCATCCCTTGATTAAAAACATAAGGTAGTGTGCTGCCAGCAGGTAAACTCCATACATAACTAACCGCTCCTGAAGCATTTGTTACAGCCACCTCTGCTGATCCTCCATAAAATGAGTCACAGCTTTTTGTAACATTTAAGGACGCCTGTAAATAACAATCAGGGGGGAATACTAATATAGAATCTATATCTCCATTCGCAAACCTATAATTCTCCTGCTGATTTGTATACGTTATATCACTTGTTGAAACAACCAGATAAGTTGTATCTGAAACCAGCTGAACTTTGAAATGAAGATGTCCTATCATTCCATAACCACTCCTGTTTACATGATCATTTCTGGTGTAAGCCACTTCTGCATAACCCTCGGGGAATATTTTTTCAAGATCTATCAAATCATCCCCTGCTTTACCAATCCATGAGCTATCTGCAATAAAAGTTACTGATGAAGCATCAACCAGCATTGAATCAAAAATTATGGTAAATGCCACCCCCAAAAGCGAATCCACCGGCAATAAATTATCCCCAAATACAACCGGTATATTTATATCGGATCCGGCAACAACAGTATCAGGTAGGTTAATATGTAATGTAGGTAACAATGCATTGAAATTATTCTGAGAGCCTCTGCTGTGCTGTTGATCATAATTTAATAGTATAGCAGGCACATCACTTGCTTTTACAAAACCATCGCCATTGCAATCGGCATAAGCCATATTCGTACTGTCAGCAAAGGATGTCATCCAGTTTTGTACGGGCTTAGGGTCCCAAGTTATGGTGTTATCAGTACGAGGAAATCCAGTTTCATTTAACGCAACACCAATAGAGAGTAAATCCAACTTATCAGCAACACCATCATTATTGGCATCCCCCGGATAAACATTAAAATACTGAGGTTCCTGAATATATATAGAATCCTGTACGAAATAACCAATATTAAAATCATAAACATAAAAATAATACCAGGTGTCAATACAAAGATCTGTTGGATTTACAAAAGTTCCATCACTAAGATACATTCCATCATAGGCAATATCTGTATTTCCAAGATTATAAATTCCATGATCAACATTATCTGTTAAATCGAATATTCCGTTACATAATGCTGAGTCCGGTAAAACAACATCATAACTGTACATATTCTCGCAATCCTTAAACTGATATTCCAAATTGATGGTGTAACCTTGTTCACAGCCATTGCCAAAAGGAACGGTATATATATATTGTCCGGCATCGAGTCCGGTTTCCAAGATAAAAATATTACCACCGGGTGTTAGAGGATCATCCTCCAGATATATATATCCAGTGGCATAACCTGAACATACCGGGTTAACTATATCCACATAAAAAGGTTCAGGTGGTAAATTATCGAATACATTTCTTGTCACAGAATCCTTTCTCCCTGCAGCATCTGTTATCACACATTTCAATAGTTCAGATGAAAGCACATCGGAAAGACAGAAATGAACAAGGTCCTGAGTAGAGTCTGCAATTATTGAAAAATCAATCTCGCCATTGGCACCCGACCATTTATAACGGTAAGGTGGGGTTCCGCCCCGTACGGTGAGATCAGCAACATATCCGCAAATACCAACTTCATTGCAGGATAATTCGGTATTGACAATTAATTGGGCGTTAAGAGCAGTATCAGTGATATCAATTTCATTCACATATATACAACCTAATGTATCAGTAAGTGTGCAGGTGAAAGCACCTCTGCAAATGTCAGCCAGATAATTGGTTGTTGCTCCTGTATTCCACAGATAAGAAGTGAAACCAGGTTTAAATTGCAAAGAGTCATTACAAATACCAACCGCTGTATCTGCAACATCGGTGAATAGGACAGGCGCTGTACAAACGGGATAATACTCAACCATTGAAGTTGGACGATTGGATAAGCAACCATCGAAATTAAGATGAACAATGGAATTAGGCAGAACCGGTAAACAGGAAATTGTTTGTGCACAATCCATGTAGAGCAAGTTGGGCGGTAATGCCGGAAATTCCTGCAATTTATTATAGCTTAAATACAAAGTGGCTAATGTAGCCGGTAAAGCCGGTAATCTTTTTAAGCGGTTAGAACTAACATTAAGGCTTTGCAGACTGTCGGGCAATACACTGAGGCTATCCAGTTTGTTATCCCATAATGAGATATCAAGCAGCCTTTCCGGGAAGTAATTTATATAATTTATTTCATTTCCCTGAGCATGCAAAACGATGAGTGAATCCGATAAAGGAGGTAGATCCTGTAAGTTGTTAAAACCGGCATATAGAACCTTTAACCCGACCGGGAGAGAGGTAATGTTGGCTATTTCATTATAAGATACATCCAGAAATTCCAGTGTATATGGCAACTGGGGCAAGGACTGAAAAAGATTAGCCTGTGCCTCCAGTCTTTTCAATAAAGGTGGTAGTGTTGGGAGTTGAGTAAAATAAAGGAAATTAATCTTCAACACTTCCAAACTATCAAAATACCGAATCCCATCTAAATTCTGTATGAGATTATTGAAGTAATATATTTCCAGTGATTTTAATGATATCACATTAGTGTTCGTAGTATCCAGTTGATTTCCAATTACAGCATTACTATCGATATTCTCACTAATGTAATTCAGGAAATTACTGTCAGGCAGCACCACAAATTGAGCGGATGCTGATTGATAACCTACGATTAACAGTAAAAGGAAAAAGTATTTTTTCAAAGTGTATTTATTTTTAATAAAGGTAAAAATTGTAGTTAAACGAAAACATGATATATAACATCAGAATGTATGATTTTTCAACAATAAGGAAATGTACCGCTTTTAATGTAATGGTGCAATTTTGATTCGTAGCCATTAATATTTATTGCTTAATTTTTTTCACCATGG
>JANOBN010000200.1:0-5651 GCA_031411675.1 Bacteroidota bacterium
TATCAATTTGCCATCCACCGTTATTTTAAAGTTGTTAGAAACATAACGGAAGTATTCTTTTAATGCAATTCTTGTATAACCGGAAATTCCGCGCCTGCCTGATTTATCAAACAACCATGCTACATAACCATCAAATCCATAGCCGGAAACATTAATAGATAACCGGCCATTAATATCCAAGGCATCAATTTTACTTATAGAACCATTTTGAATTTTTAAAATAGCCTTTTTAGGGTCTTTAGAGTAGTTCAGATGATGCGCCAGTCCGTTACCGGATCCGGCAGGAATGATAGCAAGTGCAGTTTCTGAATTTGGCAAAGCTCTCGCTACCTCATTAACAGTTCCATCACCACCAACAGCCACTACACAATAATATTTCTTACTCACCGCTTCTGCACACAGCTCCGTTGCATGCCCGCGTCGTTCGGTTAATGCTATCTGAACATCATACTTTTCCTTCAGGGTGCCCGATTCTATCAGACCTGCAATTGCAGAACCTTTTTGATGCCCCGCAATCGGGTTGATGATAAAAAGAATCTTGGGTTTCATTATTTGTTTAAATCATTTTGACGTAAATGCAACCTGTATTGCTGAAGTGCTGCCAGTGTTATTTTTAATAATTGCTGATCATCTTTAATTTCCTCAGGCAGGATTTTTTTCTTTAAAAGCGGATCTGATTTGTAGTCATAATATCCAAGTGCAGCGGCAGTTTCACCATCTGTTAAAACCACATATTGATTATTAATGCCCTGATATATATTGTTGATATAGTTAATTGCAAAGCCATTGTCTTTTGAAAACATACTATGTCCAAAGCAAGCGAATTTTCCGGGGTAATGAAGATAATCTAAAACTGTTGGTAAAATATCCGTTTGTTGAACAGCAGAAGAGTCTATACCTGCCATGCCTGAATCGGAAGGACAGTAAAGAATGATTGGAATTTCAAAGGAACCTTTACTGGTCATAGAAGATGGCTTAACGGCTTGACCGGTATGATCAGCAGTGATAACAAATAATGTATTATTAAACCAATTTGATTTAGCTGCGTTTTCAAAAAAATGTTGCAACGACTGATCTGCATAACGGAAGCTTTCAAACATTGGAGGTGTTCCTTCGGGTAACTGTTTAATATATTTTTCCGGTAATGCATAAGGATGATGTGAAGAAAGTGAAAAGTATGCAGCACAAAAAGGCTGCGGAGAAGAGGTTAATTTTTTATTTATGAAGTTTAAAAACGGGCCATCGTATATTCCCCAATTGCCATCGTAATCTGACGAAGGGCCATCATATTCATTTCTTCCATAGTACTTATTAAATCCAACCAGCGGACAAAAGTTTTCGAATCCCATCGTTCCGTTATTACCACCATGAAAAAAATAACCTGCATACCCTTCTTTATTTAAAATTGCGGGAATCCCTTTAACAGCATTTGTATTATAGGCAGATGAAATAAATGACTCATCCATAAGGTGTGGTATTGAAGCTACAATGGCCGGAATACCTTCAATAGATCGTTTGGAATTTGCATAAGCATTGGTGAAAACAAGACTCTTTTCACAAAGGGAATCAAGAAAAGGGGTATAACCGTCACCATTATTAAAATAACCGCAAAACTCTTTAGAGAAACTCTCCATTATCAGAATAACGACATTGAAACGTCGCATGGTGTCGTAATGGAATTGTTGGTAAACCGGGTAAAGGGAATCCGCCTCCTGATCGGCCATGAACTTTTTTTCCGGTAAGGCTTCCATATCTCTGGTTTTAATAATAGAAAAGGGGGTGTTCAACATTGCCGGAATTAAAGTCTGGGCAGTATAACGGGCGGCCGATTGCATACTTATAGGCTTGTATTGAAGGCCACCTCTTGCACCGATAACAAATAAGCCAACGGATATAATTAACCCAATAGCATTTGGCCAAAGGCGAAAGGGCTTTTGAACTTGTTTAGGTTGTGTCTTACGATATAAATACTCTATTCCGGCTAATATTATTAACAGAATAAGAAGTATATACCAGAAATCCTTCAGGTAAGACAGTATGGTAAATCGAATATCGGCTGCCATTTCGGAAGTGAAAAAATCGGCAGTAGTACGTTTTTGCGTATAGTTGAAATAAATACAATCAATTAGGTTAAAAAGAAGTGCAGGCAGATTGAATGCGTAAAAAAGTATTTTTATAACTTTCTGATATTTAGTGTTATAAAAACCAGGAAGTGGTAAAATATGAGCAAGTATAAAAAAGATGTTAGTAATCAGAATGGAGAATATATCGAAACGAATACCATAAAAAAACAACTCCGGAAATGCGGAAAAGGGCAGACCTAAAGTGATTCCCGGATTAAACAACAGGAAACAAGCCCTGCAAATTGCATAAGCAAACAGAATAATGGATAATCTTTTAAGAAGAATTGCAAATCTGGAATCCGGCACGGTGCAAAAATATCAGAATTGAGGTAGCATATCCGGAGAAATAACCCCTGACTATTAGGCTCTTTTGGCGGAATCTATAAAAAATGCTTTGAACAGATCAATTTTCTACGTGAAAAATAGAATTAAGGAACAGTGTTTGAAGATAAGCTGAAAACGACAACAAAATGAAAGACACATACGAGCAACCTGTATTACACAATCAAAATACTGTGAGGGTATTAATACTGGTAACAATATTAATCAGCTGCCTTTACCTCACATTCGGCAGTAACATGTAAAAATTTGGTGGTTTATTTTTATGATTTGGTTAAAGTGCTGTTTGGTTGACAGCACTTTTTTTATTTTCGGTAATACGTCCGGCAATTCTCTGTATTCCCGTTTTTAGAATGACTGTAAAATACCTGAAACCGCAGGCTATCATTGATTATTGAATAATAAGTACTATCGGCATTCACAAAATCCAGCGTGCTGGAGTCAGCTAACAATTGAGGAGTGTTGATGATAATTTTCCCGGTTTGTTGATTAATTGCAGCTACCACATTAGTACCATATCCGAGATTTCCAAAATTGCTTATAAAGAATTCATTATTAACCACTAAGGAAGGCACTACGGATGCTGAAAAGGTGCTGTCTATAATAGTATCCCTAATCTGGCTGCAGTTAGGGTAGAAGCCGGCCAGAAACCAATTGGTATTCTGTACAATAATAAAGCGTCTGGTCGTAAATTTGTTTCCTGCCCTATCGGTAACGGTATAAACAGCCTCGTATGTTCTTGCCGAATCGTTAAGAATAGTAGGATAGGAGACAAGTACCTGAGCAGTTAAATCTCCATCCACATCATCCACCGATTTATACCCCGGTTCAGCAAACGTTCCCCCTATACTATCAATATAATATGGGTTATCGCCCTCCAGCAAAATATAGGGAAGATCGGTATCATCGTCTGATTTGCAGGCCTGCCATGAAATGAAGATGACAGACAACAACAAAAAAGCGAGTATTGATTTGGAATTCATAGTGCAATAATAAAAAAAGGCTGTCGAACCGGACAGCCTTTTTCTATATTAAACCTTGAAATATTACATTCTTGTAAAATAAGCTCTACAACTTGCTGTTTGAGTAGGAGTAACGCTTGTATTTGCATCAGTATAAGTGAGGTAAAAACCATTTGCAGTTACATATCCAGAACCTTGAAATGTATGATTCTGTGACAAAGAGCCAATTCCTGTAGCTGATTGAGAGGTTAAGGTAATTACACCGTTAGCCGCAACTTCTGCGTGAATGGCATTATTTCCGGTATAATCAGCGAATTTGTTAAATAAAATACTGTTCGCAGAAACTACTGTTGCAGACTGAGAATAACTAAACGGAATTGCTGATGCACCCGTTCCGCAAGTATCTTTTACACTGTAATTCTTTGCCAATGCATTACCTGTAGCATAAACGTTAACGGCACGATGTACATCAGTGAAATTTCCTGCATTATCAGAAACTTCATAATGAACTTCATAATTGCCTGGTAATTTATTGTTGATATCGCTGGTTATCACTATAGCTGCAGTTAAATCACCATCCTGATCATCTGAAGCAGTGGCGCCAAGATCAACATAAGTCTGAAGCATTTCCAATTGATCATTAGCGGTTCCTTTTAATGTAATTACCGGTGGTGTTGTGTCTTCATCATTTTTACAACCGTTAAATACTACGGCCGCTAGAGCAAATACTGCAAATGACTTTAATAGGCTTTTTTTCATTTTTTTTGAATAAAGGTTTATGTTTTTTAATTAACCGCGAAATTAATAAAACTTTATATAAATATAGCATGAGAAGTGAATTTTTATACTTTTGCCAATAATTCTATAAACCAATAACTAAAAAATGAAAAAACTACTTACAATCATTTCAGCTGCATGTGTGGCAATGATAGTTAGCTGTGGTCCTAGCGCTGAAGAAAAGGCCAGAATGGAGCAAGCTACTCAGGATTCCTTAAATCAGGTAATGGAGCAGGCACGTCAGGATTCACTTAACCAGGCTATGGAGCAAGCTCGCCAGGATTCAATGGCAATTGCTGCTGCAATGCAGGATTCCCTAAATAAAGTAATGCAGGATTCAATGGCAAAAGCCATGAACAAACCTAAGCCAAAGCCAAAGACAATTGAGCAAAAGAAGATTGATGAAGTGAAAAAAGCTACACAAGGCAGAGGATAAAATATAACCATGAAAAATATCTTCATATTATTTGCTGTACTGACAATGTCAGCATGTGGTCCTACTGCCGAAGAAAAGGCTAAAATGGAACAGGCCACCCAAGATAGTTTGAAAGCAGTGCAGGATATGCAGAAAGCTGCAGAAGAACTGGCTATTTCACAGGCTCAGGGTGTTGATTCTACAATGGTTGATTCAATTGCTGTACCTGTTGAAACAGTAAAGTAATTCTGAAATAAGCATAAAATCAAAGCGTCCCGGAAAATTCCGGGACGTTTTTTTGTTGTTAATTGGTTTTAATTTGAAAATTTTCCCGGTGAAAGTTTAAAAGCCTGAAAGGACGGGAGCACTCTTTTTGTGGTGGTGGTTTAAACAAATAGCAATAACGTAAACAATACATGACAAAGATGTAGATGCAATTCCTGCGTTGCAATAGGGACTTTCCCTAAATCTGTATAGGGGTTTTCCCTAATCCGATATAGGTACTTTCCCTAATTAATATAGGTACTTTCCCTAATATTTAAGGCATGTTGCAATGTTTTTAACTGTAAATCAGGGGTATACTAATTTGAAGGTTTTATTGCCTTGTAATTGTCAGCTGATTCAACTTTGTTTGGTCGCAAATCAAAATAAACAAAACTATGGCAGATTCACATGAAATTACATTAGCTTTAGCTGCAGGGATGACAAAAGCATACCGCGATGCCAACATTAACAACATTAAAGCAAGTGCCTTTAGTAAGGCGGCATATGACAGAATCCTATCACAGGCTGGTTGTGTCGGCATCAGAAACTACATGGCATTAACTACTCAGGAATCACATCCCGGTCAGGCAGGAAAATTAACGTTGGTGATGGTCGGGTATGATAGTAATGGTGATGATATGTATGATAGGGAATTGGCAGAGATGGGAAATCTATGTCCTGAAAATTGTTCTTCTTTAAATACACTTAATAGTTAATAATGCACCGATGATTAAATTGTTGGTGGATTTTTCGTTTTATTCATCTTTATCA
>JANOBN010000201.1:0-10314 GCA_031411675.1 Bacteroidota bacterium
ATAACGGTCTTTCAATCCACGTAAAATGGAAATAGCATCTTCCATTCTTGGTTCATCAATCATCACTTTCTGAAAACGACGCTCCAGTGCTTTATCTTTCTCTATATATTTCTGGTATTCGTTTAATGTGGTTGCTCCAATGGCCCGAAGTTCGCCACGCGCTAAAGCCGGTTTCAGAATATTTGCAGCATCCATAGCACCTTCGCCACCGCCGGCACCTACCAGTGTATGTATTTCATCAATAAAAAGAATTATATCACCTTCAGCAGAAATTACTTCTTTTACAACAGCCTTCAACCGTTCTTCAAATTCTCCTTTGTATTTGGCACCTGCAATAAGGGAGCCCATATCTAAAGAATATATAGTTTTTGTTTTCAAATTTTCCGGAACATCACCATCAATAATACGGTGAGCAAGACCTTCTGCAATTGCCGTTTTTCCAACGCCGGGTTCACCAATTAATATCGGATTATTTTTTGTTCTTCGTGATAAGATTTGCAATACTCTGCGTATCTCATCATCCCTTCCGATTACAGGATCCAGTTTTCCGTCGCGCGCAAGTAGATTTAAATTTCTGGCGTATTTTGCCAATGAATTATAGGTTTCTTCCGCACTTGCTGATGTTACGCTGGCTCCTTTACGTAATTCAAGAATTGCTTTCTTCAGCTCTTTTTCTACAATGCCGTTTTCACGGAGCAGATTTCCTGCTTTATCTTTTCCGGCCAGAATACCCAGCAATAAATGTTCGGTAGAAACAAATTCATCTTTGTATTCTTTAAGGTAGGATTGTGCTTTTGTTAATGCATTGGAAGCTTCCTGACTAAGATAAACAGAGCCACCACTTACTTTCGGGTACTGGCTGATTAATTGTTTTACCTGTGCAGATAATTGTGAAAGATTTATATTCAGCTTCTTTAATAAAAAAGGAACTGCATTTTCATCCGTTTCTAAAAGCGCCATTAATAAGTGCCCTGATTCAATGGATTGTTGTCCTTCTGTTGTGGCAAACTGCTGTGCATGAGATACAGCCTCCTGCGATTTTATAGTGAAATTACTCAGGTTCATATGGTGTTTTTTACAACTACGTATCAAAGTACTAACCAGTATAAAGATAGCCCCTTTAAGAGGAAGAAATGGCAGGTTACATTATTTAATGCGGAATTAATGTCTTAAAATAAATAGGGCTCTGGACGAATAGTCAGATTATCAAAATAAAAATTATTGTTTTAGGTTAAAAGTACTATTAAAATTACCACTAAAACAAGGCAAAACTATCTTAAAAAAGAATGGTAATGCTTCCTTTTTGTTCTAACGGAGAAGTAGGCGCAGAGTCGAATGCCGCACTTTCTGCAGCTTGTTTTGCCTTGGTAAGTAAATATTGACTGGTTGTTGTAGTACCTTCTCCTCCGGGCTCCGCTTTAACAACATTGCCGTATTTATTTATGGTAATTTCCACCACAACTGTACCTTTCTCGGTAGTGAGATTATTAATAACCGGTTGCTTTACAATCTTACGTCCGTTCATTACGTAACTAACGCCTTTAGTAACGCTGTTTACAGGAGCATCCGATCCTGCTTTTACTGCAGTAGTGCCTTCATTAAACTGAATAGACAGCACTTCACTAATCTTAAAATTCATCATATTCCCTTTAAAGCTGAAGGTAAGATTGCCGTCTTTTAACGCAATGACTTCACCGTTCATACGGTCACCACTTTTTAGTAATACGGAATGTTGAGCCCAACCGGCAAATGGGAGCATAAGACATATAACAAGCAAAAATCTGATTTTCATGATGGAAATTTTATGTTGAACGCTCAAAATTAAGGCTTAGTATGTTTGGTTTCAAAGCGGAGAATCTTTTTTATTAACTTAATTCCGTGAATATTTAAGGCTATTAAATAGTTACCTTTGCCAACTTTTAAAAGCATGCTATGAAATTATTATTTACCTACTTAAAACCGCACTGGAAGATGATGCTTCTGGTACTTTTTCTTGCTGCCGTTAATCAGGTCTTTTCTATGATGGATCCATTCCTGTTGGGGAAAATGATTGATAAAGCCAGCCATTTTAGTGAATTGGATCGTGGCGAGTTTTATCGTTCCATTGGATATTCTTTATTGGCGCTTATTGGTGTTGCAATGGTTTCCAGAATAGCCAAGAATTTCCAGGATTATTTCCTGAATGTAATTATTCAAAAAAACGGAGCACAGATTTATTCTGATGGTATCCGTCATTCACTCGAACTTCCGTATTCGGTTTTTGAAGATCAGCGTAGTGGTGAAACATTAGGGAAATTACAAAAGGTACGTACTGATGTTGAACGATTGATGTCCTCTTTTATAAATGTATTATTTGTATCACTCGTTGGTATTATCGTTGTTATTATATACACAGTAAATGTAAACTGGATTATGGCACCCATTTATTTTTCCGCCATTCCTATTATTGCAATTTTAAGTTCCGTATTAAGTAAAAACATTAAAAGGGTGCAGAAGCAAATTGTTGCTGAAACAACTGCTCTTGCAGGAACTACTACTGAATCACTTCGAAATATAGAACTGGTAAAAAGTCTGGGTCTTGCACAACAGGAAATTGCCCGTTTAAACAGTACTACACAAAAGATTCTTAAACTGGAATTGAAAAAAGTGCGGTACATAAGAAGCCTGAGTTTTGTTCAGGGTACTTGTGTGAATTTATTAAGGGTAACTATTCTGGGCGTAATGATGTATCTCATATTCACGCATCAGATAACCGTAGGTCAGTTTACTACGATGTTTATTTATTCCTTTTTCATTTTTGGCCCGTTACAGGAGATGGGGAATATCATCAATGTATATCGTGAAACAGAAGTTTCTCTTGATAATTTTAAAGCGATTATGGAGATCCCTGCAGAGAAGCAGCCTGATATTCCTGCAAAGCTTGGCTTAATCAGAAGTTTTGCTTTTAATGATGTTACTTTTAAACATCAAACGGCAAATACGAATGCAGTAAACAATATAAATTTTACTTCCGGCATTGGCGAAACGCTTGCATTTGTAGGTCCTTCCGGTTCCGGAAAAACAACACTCGTGAAATTGCTGGTTGGATTGTATCGTCCTGTTTCCGGAAATATTATATATAACGGTATTTCATCCGATGAAGTGAGTCTGGATGAATTACGGAATCAGATTGGACTGGTAACACAGGATACACAACTTTTTTCCGGATCTATACGTGAAAATCTGCTTTTTGTGGCGCCGAAAGCAACTGATGAGGAGTGTATGGCTGTATTGCGTAAATCAGCTTTACAGGGCTTGCTTGACCGCGCCGATAAAGGTTTAGATACGATGATAGGAGAAGGGGGCGTTAAGGTTTCCGGAGGTGAAAAGCAACGATTGTCCATTGCAAGAGCATTATTGCGTCATCCGTCGTTATTAGTATTTGACGAAGCAACGTCTGCATTGGATTCGTTAACTGAAGAAGAAATTTCGGAAACGGTACGAACAGTTTCTGCAGAAGGAAATCATATCACTATTTTAATTGCACACCGGTTATCTACAGTGATGCATGCTGATAGAATCTACGTTCTGGAGAAAGGACATATTATTGAATCAGGAAAACATGCAGAGCTTTTAGATCAAAAAGGTTTGTATTATGCCATGTGGCGTCAACAGATCGGAGAACGTAAGCATGTTGTTGCGTCCGGCAATGGGCAAAAGGTATTAGCATAATGAGATTCGAAAAGATAATTGAAAAATTACAAAGCAATATACATTTACTTCCCGGAGAAGATGCACATCGTTTATCTGCACCCCGACAAAGACTTTCCACTAAAGACTATCTAGATCAAAATCCTTCTTATAAAACCAGTTGTGTTGCAGTAATTATTTATTCGGATAATGGTATTGCCAGACTATTACTTATGGAACGCCCGGAGGGTCCTTTTGCTCATGGAGGGCAAATCAGTTTTCCGGGTGGTAAAAGAGAACAGGATGATATTACTTTGCTGGATACTGCCATGAGAGAGATGTATGAGGAAGTGGGTATATCGCCCTCCTCGATTACTGTATTAGGACCACTATCGGAATTATATATACCTGTCAGCAATTTTTTGGTGCATCCTTTTATCGGTTATGCAGAAACTAAACCAATGATTCTGCCAAATCCCGCTGAAGTAAAAAGCATTCTTACTCCTGAGATTGCAACTTTTAATTTGAATGAGATGCCAGTAGATCGTTTTGAAAGCCTTTCATTTGGATGGATTGAAGCTCCTTATTTTCCGGTAGAGCAACACCGCATCTGGGGCGCAACAGCGATGATTATAAGTGAGCTGATGCAACTATTAAAAAAGTGAAAGACGCATCTTTCAACGCGCCTTTCGAATGTACATATATTTAATTGTTTGTTAATTCCAGTTTTTAGTAGTGCCGAGTTTTGCTTTTTGTACATTGCATATATTATCACCCATTCCATTTGAATTCTGCATAGTAATGAATGCAACTATATGACAATTGGCAGGGTCAATTGTAGTAGGAATATCAAAATCAAATGTCTCACTTGAAATACCGCCCGGTACCAATACTTTTGAGTCAATCGGATGTCCGGTATAAGAGGTAAGCACTTTACGTACTACATTATTGTGTGTGTATCCTAAAATCGGATTTCCTAATTGATAGAAGCTGGATTGATGATCGGCATTGAAGTTATTGCTTTGTGCAAGTGATCCATCTTTGTCCTTAACATTATCTTCTATTAAATAAACATTCAGGTTGTAATTACCCAACATCGTGCTATTAAATCCGCAAAAAACTTTAGCACTTGCAGTAGTGCCACTGACTTTTGAAGTGATGGCAAGGCCACATTGTGATGTCCCCTGAATTGCCTGATTCACCATATTGGTATAATTACCATAACTAATGAAACGCGAACCACTCATATCTGTTCTGTTAATGCTTGCCGATGGGAAAGTAGCCGTACTTCCACCCGGTAATGCTGCACGTATAAGATCTGATTCTGTTGTTTCCAGCATATCATTATCATGGAATGATGCAACATAAACGTAACCATTGTAAGTAGATGATAAGCTTGCCAGTGTGGCATTTGACATTGGTACATTGCCATATGTTTTTCCAACATATTCTTCAGCAAGTACCTTACGGGTAAATACTGCAGGCAGCGTTGTTTTAATAGTATTGGCAGTAGATTTACCTTGTACTGAAGAGTCACTGATAGGGCCCTGCGAGATGGATTCATCTTTCTGGCAGGATGCCATGACCATTGCAATACCGGCCATTAATAGTGTGATTTTTTTCATATGCATGATGGTTTTTTTATTTGTTATGATGCAAACTTAAGCTCACAGGAAAGGATAGTGTAAACGATTTTTGCTGATTTCTTACAAAAAACAAGTTTTAAGGATATTCACCCGAACTTTCTTGTACGTAACAGACTTTTAACAGATATTGACAATATGCACTATAACAAAACAAAAAAAGGCGCAATTGCGCCTTTCTGTTTTCCTGTAATTTTTCTGATTAATCCCAGGCTTTGTTCATACCAAGTTTTACCCGTTGAACATTCATAATTTCTTGTGTTAAATAGGTAGGCCCCGTTTTATTTACAAATGCTATTAAGTAGATTTGAGAGGTGCTATATCCCGTCGTACTAAAGGTATAGGTTTTAGAGAAACTACCTCCGGCCGTAATTGAAGATGCCGGTATAACCACTCCAATTGCAGGGGTAAGCACTTTGCGCAATACATAGCTGTGTTTATACCCAACCATAGGATTGCCTAATTGATAAAATGGGCTTGTTGCAATATTATTGTAGTAATTCGCTTGATCATAGCCGGAACCACTTCCTGTAACATTATCTTCTACCGCATAAACTGTAAGATAATAGGTGCCACTTAAAACCTTGTTAAAACCTGCAGTAATTGTGGTAGTTGCATTGCTTCCCGATATGGTGCTGGTAAGCATAAGTCCGGTACTGGCCGTTTTACTAAGGCAGCTTCCGATAATTGTTTTATTCCAGGTTGTTTTATGAAGCGCCGCAACACCATTAAACGGCAATCGGTTAAATGAACCGGATGAATAAGCGGTTACGTTCATTAAGCCATCGAGAAATCCAAATTGTGCATTTGCCATAGCATCATTGGTGTGCACTGTTACACCATACACTTTATCCACATTAGCAGCAGCATAATTGTCATACTTTACTTCGGCATCAGGACAAGTTGCACAATGTACTGTAGAATACATTTCCATTAATAATTTCTGCGTAAATGTTGATGGCACTATCACTTTTGAAAGTGCTGTTGCTTCAACCGGCATGTTGTTGCCGGTATTTACCATCTCATCATCCTTCTGGCAGGCAGAAAAGGATAAGACCGATAAAACGGAGATCATTAAAATGTTTTTCATTTTTGGGGTTTTGGGCTTGTGTGTTCAACCTATCAAAGGAAGAAAGACAGTTTATATTGCCCCAAAAACAATTAAAGGCGCATTTGCGCCTTTAACTCCTGATTATCAAGTGTATTAATCCCAGTTTTTATTGCTTCCCAACTTTGCTTGCTGCACATTCATCACCTCATGGGTGGTTACTGAGGTGCCTACTTTGTTCACAAAGGCAACAATATATAATTGAGAAGGATCATATCCTGTAATATTGATGGAATAGGATTTTGCAAAAGCACCTGCTTTATTCACCATCCTTTGTGGTAAAGGTTCGCCAAGAGAAGGCGTAACAACTTTACGTAATACTGAATTGTGCTGATAACCTACTATAGGATTTCCCATCTGATAAAACGGACTGCTGGAGATGTTGTTATAATAATTCGATTGATCCCATCCTGAACCTGTTCCGGAAACGCTGTCTTCTATCAGATATACTGTCAGACGATAATCATTTGGTATAAGTGTATTGAATCCTGCAGTAACTGTAACCTGTGCATTCGTTCCGTTGTAACTGCTGTTGATTTTTAATCCGCAAGTTGCAGTTTTATTTAAGCAACTATTCACAATGGTATTTGTCCAGGTTGTTTTATGTAATACCACAAGATTGTTAAACGGCAACCTGTTAAATGAACCGGAAGAATAAGCAGTAACAGAAAATAAGCTATCCAGAACACTAAACTGAGGAGATGTCATTGCATCACCGGTGTGAACGCCTATTCCATACACACGGTCAGGATTGTTGGCAGCATAAATACGGCACTTATTCTCTGCATCGGGACAAGTAGCACATCCTGTTGTAGCATACATTTCCAGCAATAGTTTCTGTGTAAATGTTGATGGAACAGCTGTAACAACCGGTAATTCCCTTGCATCAGATGTAGCTGTTGAAGGAGTTGATGAAATTGCATCATCTTCTTTGTTGCAGGATGATAATCCAAATACTGCAAGGGCAAATAAAATCAGATTTCTTTTCATGTTGTTAAATATGTTCAAATGTATAAATAATTTTATTTTTATATGATTTTTTGGAATAATAATAAATGAATTTTTAAGGATGGAATGCTTTATTTTTTAGCTTATTAATCCCAATTTTGGGTGGATCCCAAAGTGACTCTCTGTACATTCATCACCTCATGCGTAGTGGGTGTAGTTCCCGGTTTGTTGATGAAAGCCACCACAGACAAGTCGGAAGCCTTATAAGCACTGATATTTACTGTAAATGTTTTAACATATTCACCTCCTTGAGTGGTAACCGCAGTCGGAATAGCATCACCCAGGTTTGCAGTAAGAACTTTCCGGAGGGTATGACTATGATTAAATCCTACAATCGGGTCACCTGCGCCATAATAACTATGACCTGTTGTAGTGTTATAGGAATTTCTCTGATCATATTGATTTCCGCTGCCTGTAACATTAGTCTCGGTAAGCATTACAGTCAGATTGATGGCGCCTGTAAGTGCTTGTTTAAATCCGGCATGCACTTCAATGGTGGCTGTAGTTCCTGTAACAGAACTAACAATAGCTAATCCACAGGTGGCAGTTTTTGATTTTGCAGTAAGGAAATTGGACATCCACTGCGTGCGGTTCAATATTACCATACTTAAGGATGGTGTCCTGTTAATCATTGCAGATGGAAAAGTCGGAGGAATGCCATTATTGAATGTGCTTTCTGTAGCAGTATAATAAGGAATTTCCATTGCATCACTATAATGTATTCTTACCGGGATAGCTGTGGAAGGATAGGAAGTCATTATATCACTTTCCTTAACAAACCCATCGGTACATTGTGCTTGGCCGGCGCCGGTAAATATCTCCATTAATACTTTTTGTGTAAATGTAGAAGGCACTGCACTAGTTCCTGTTGGTGCCGGAGCATCAGGAGTTGAAGTATCATCGGTACCCTTTTTACAGGAAACAATGAGCATTAGAATAGCCAGAAATTGAAGTAGTGTCTTATTCATGATATTTATTTAACGAGCAAATTACAATCTTAATGAAATGCTGTGCCATAAAATGAATATGGAATATTACAGTATTTTTTATGGCTATTTTGATGTAATGTTTTCTGAAAAAAGTCACTTTTTTATCCTTACTGCAACGGCTCCTTCATGGTAAAACGTCTTATTTAAGTATTTTTGAACGAAATTGCCAATTAGATGCATGTAAGATTTTTTTATTTATGACTGCTCCCGTGTTTAATATAAGGGTATATGGCCTGTTAATTCACAATTCGCAATTGTTGATTGCGGAGCAGTTTTATAAAAACAGGTTATTGCGCAAATTCCCCGGTGGGGGTCTTGAATATGGTGAAGGGCTGATTGACGGCCTTAAACGCGAGTTTATGGAAGAACTTTCGCTTGAAATAGAAGTGATGGGTCACTATTACACTACCGATTTTTTTGTTGCGTCCGTTTTTCATGAAAACAATCAGGTGATTTCCATTTTTTATAAAGTCGTACCGGCCAGTGGCAGTGCTATGCCTGCTCCGGCATATAATGGTACTCCTGAAAGAGAAATGGAAGAGGTGTTTCGTTGGGTTCCGTTAGCAGAACTAAATAAAGAAGAATTTACTTTCCCAATTGAAAAACGAGTAGCCGCTTTGCTTTATAATGATTATGTAAATCAGGTTATTTAAAAATACTGACATTCATAAAACCTTTACGTTCAAAATAATCTTTTGCTTTTAGCATTTCTGATTCATTTTTAAAATCGGATATAATCAACTGGTATATTTTTTTATTCCCTTCACCTTTTGCAGCAATATAAACTTTGTCAACGTCCTCATGTAAGTAAAGTTCATTCGATATATATATCATATGTATGAGGTCAGTAGTTTTATAAAGCAAGATGGAATATTTTCCTAAAGATTCTGCATTACCGAGGCAATCTACTACTTCGTTACAGGCAAATATTTCTTCAATTTCAGGAGTGATACGTATCATACCTACCGGCTGGATTTCTACCATGGTTAATCCTTGAGCATAACTGCCTATTCTGCGTGCGGCGGCTTCTGACAGGTCAATAATTCTGGAATAGTTATAAGGGCCTCTGTCGTTAATCCGTACTGTAATACTTAGTCCGTTTTTAACGTTACGTACATTTACATAGGTGCCGAATTTATATTTACGGTGCGCTGCAGTAAAAAGGTATTTATTGTAAATCTCACCATTAGCAGTTTTTTTTCCATGAAAACCAACAACATAATAGGAGGCCCTTCCGTTAACTGATTTTTCATCAGGTGCATTTTGTGCAATCAAAACTGATATTGTAAAAATGAGGCCGGCAAGGAGCAGCACATACTTTAACATTGCCTTTCTGATGAGTACCAGCAAATTATTTATTTTTTAGATCGCTTAGCGCTAATGAATATTAACAGCCTGTTTTATCACCTGCTAAATTAATTCATAAAAACCGTAAAGTTTGACTTTATGCCAACCGGTGTTTAACAATTTGATCAACACGCTGAAAAAGCTGGGACGGACTAAAACTTCTCCATGTCATTTCATCCAGCTCACCACCATAAACCATGTAGTAATCAATGTTATACTTACTTAATTCCGACAAAACATGAGGGCGGAAATTAAGGGCAGCTATCCAGCCATCCTCCACATCATCAAACCATTCCTGATAATAACAATCATCGGATCCATGAAAGTTCAGCACATTTTCCCCGACTAATATAAATCGGTTAATTCCACAATTGATCATGGTATCAATAACATCACGTTTAAGCATCATAATATCGTTATTGATACAATCATTCCATTCACCAATCAGCTCAATGATAGTAAATCCGGATTCATAATCAGTAAATAAATTCTTCATATAAAGTGTACCGGAACCAAAGTCATCCCATTGTGGATGGATATAATAATTGTA
>JANOBN010000202.1:0-1740 GCA_031411675.1 Bacteroidota bacterium
CTACGGAAAGTAAAAAAGCACAATTTACAATAAATGCCCCGACGCAACATTCTTTAAAAGAAAATGAATATTTAATGATGACAATACGCTCGCACGACCAATTTAATACCACTATTTACGGTTTAAATGACCGTTACAGAGGAATATATAATGAGCGGAGGGTAATTATGATGAATGAAAAAGATATCACTGACGCAAATTTAACCAATTATCAAGTAGTGAATCTTCATAACTATTACGGGGGAACGCATAGGGAAGTACAACGTTTTATTGTAGTGCCTTATAATATCCCCGTAAAGAACGTAGCAACCTATTTTCCAGAAGCCAATCCATTAGTACCAATAGACTCAATTGCGGATAAGAGTAATACACCAACGTCTAAGTCTGTTGTAATTATGATTGAGCCTGTTGTAGAGAATGGGAAGATAGTTATTGCGGAGGTTAGGGATTAGTAGTAACTTAGGCAGAAATATTTTATGGAGAGCAAGAAATGAACAAATATTTAAGAGATAAGAAAATAATTAAATAACAAAAAAAGTCGTGGAGTACTCCCCTACCACGACTTTAATAAATTATAAATATTTGAATCTTAAACTGTTACGTTATTTTCACGTAAGGCTTGGTTTAATGAAGTTTTTAAATCTGTACTCTCTTTACGTTTACCAATAATCAAAGCACATGGTACATTATATTCACCTGCTGGGAATTTCTTCGTTAAACTTCCAGGAATAACAACGCTATTCTCAGGTACAAATCCAACGTATTCTACTGGTTCAGGGCCAGTTACATCAATGATTTTAGAGCTACCAGTAATAGTAACACCCGCACCTAAAACCGCACGTTTGCCAATTCTTGCTCCTTCAACCACGATACAACGTGAACCGATGAAAGCACCATCTTCAATAATGACTGGAGCTGCCTGAGCGGGTTCTAAAACGCCACCAATACCAACACCACCACTCAAATGCACATCTTTTCCGATTTGAGCACAACTTCCAACCGTTGCCCAAGTATCAACCATTGTTCCAGAATCTACGTAAGCACCAATATTTACATACGAAGGCATCAAAATTACGCCTTTCGCTAAGAATGCTCCATAACGTGCAACCGCAGGAGGTACAACTCTTACGCCCAAAGTAGCATAATTATTTTTTAATTTCATTTTATCGTGAAATTCAAAAATTCCTACTTCTTGTACTTCCATTTGACGAATTGGGAAATACATAATGATTGCTTTTTTCACCCAATCATTCACCGTCCACGAACCATCTTCATTTGGTTGAGCTGTACGTAATTCTCCTTTATCAACTTTCTCTACGATTGTTTCAATTGCAGTTTTTGTTTCTTGCGTCGAGCGGAGGCTGGTATCCTCCCATGCGTTTTCAATAATAGTTTTTAATTGTTCCATTAAATATTTGGTATTAATTCATTTTAAATTGAAATACAAAGTAAAAGTATTTCAACGATAATACATTAACCAGAAGATTAATTTGCTAAAAACAAGACAAAATTTATTGGATATGATTCGCATTTTTGAAGATAATGAGATAGTAGTTTAATTGATTTTTTAAAAGAGTATAATTGTGTTAACTAACTGATATATGATTGTTTATATAAAATAAAAAAATAATATTTACTTGTATCAGAATTATATTTGGTCTAAGAAAATCATTTTATATTTTAGATATAAAACGCTATAACTGCCATATTGGCAGTTATAAAAAATGATGTTATTTGAAT
>JANOBN010000203.1:0-4224 GCA_031411675.1 Bacteroidota bacterium
GCTGTAACACCTTTACTAACCAGGAATTCTTTAGCAGCTTTTGCACGTCGCGCCGACAAATCAAGATTCATTTTAGCTGACCCAACATTATCGGTATGTCCATCAATGGTGAGTTTATAGTCTGTCTTGCGTTTCAACAGATCAGCCAACTGATTTAATGATTCAAAGGAAACCGGCTTAATGATAGCTTTTCCGGTTTCAAATTGCAGGTTTTTAACTACCATCTCCATTACTTTCGCTTCTTCTTGCGACAACTCCACTTTAATTGGCTGTATATCCTGCATGATCGCTTTTTCTATCCGAACTGGGCAACCCTCATTACTTATTGGCCCGATTTCAAAAGGACATTTATCTTTTGGATCCGGTATTTCATCACCATCTGAATCAGGACATCCATTATAAATTGCTTCACCGCGTTTATCGGGGCACTCATCAATCTTATCAATTATTTTATCACCATCACGATCGGGGCAGCCGTTAAATTCAGGCAATCCCGGATCAGTTACACAGGAATCATTTTTATCCATAATACCGTCACCATCTGTATCAGGACAACCATTAAACTGAGGTAAACCCGGAACATCAGGACAATCATCTTTTGCATCGGGAATATCGTCATTATCCCTGTCAGGGCAACCATTAAATTTCAATATGCCGGGTATATCAGGACAAGCATCATTTACATCCTGTATGCCATCACCATCACGATCAGGACATCCTTCAAACTTCCATATTCCCGGTATGTCAACACATTTATCCTTCATATCAGAAACATGATCATTATCTCTGTCATGCTCGCGAAGATTAAAGATGCTGAACTTCAATCCTGCATAAACATCCATTCCATAAAGGTCGCTTATGCCAAGTAATGTACCCAGCTTATCCGTACCAAAAAACAAACTACCCAGCCTGATACCTAAACCCAACCGAGTGGCATTATCATGAAAATCAACGAATGAAACCGGCATACTTATGTCAAGCCATTTGCTTTCATAACGCGGGGAGAAAGAAATAATGCCGGCACGTTCCACACCGGGATTATTATTATGTTTAAAACCCTGAATGATATTTGCATTCAGGTAAAAACGTTTATATATATTCCAGTCAACCTGAACACTCCAGGCGGAAGGCAATTCCATAATGAATGAAGTTTTTGTATTACGGAAAGAAACAGCGCGAGTGCTATCATCAAAGAACTGAGGATTGACATAAGTACCACTTGAATTAACGGCACCAAATCCATAAAATATGGCGCTTAATGAACTGTCGAAATCAAGTTGGTTATCAAATTTATCAGTATTATAATCCGGGTAAACATGTAAATCGTTTTGAGAATTGATATTAAATACCCTTGAATTTTTTTTGTATTTTATTCTGCCCATGTCGAGCAATGATGCACCAATTCTCAGTTTGTATTTATTCTGTTCAGGATCCTCCTTTTGTTCGCCATCCATCTCATACATGTAGCTTGCAGGATCATTCCTCCACTCATAAATAAAGCCAAGATCCCATCCGAAACCTCCTCCATTATATAGTCGCTTATCGGCATTGCCTTTACCGTCAAAGGGATTATAACTCACTCTGCCATATTCAAATTTTGACGGTCCGAAGATCATAGAACTATCATCTGCAATGTTGAAATAAATATCAGCATCCTTTACATAGGCTCCTGAAATTCCGGCTAGATATTTCAATGTTGCTGCAGCTTTTAAAACATGTCCGTTTTTATTGTGGAAAACAGTTCCGTAAGAAAAATTATATTCCTGCCAAACCATTACATTAAATAAAAAATTACGTGCTCTGAATTGTCTTGGATCTGCACTGTATAAACTGGGATCTTCCAGTTCTGAATAGGAATAACGTGCCACTTCCGGCAACACATCATTAGTACTTAATGCTCCCCTCAGTTGTGTAGAAACAGCCAGCGAATGAATTTTATTTACTCGGAATAAGACACTGGGACCCATCAATGAAAATGCAGTATTCAGGTTTTTCTTGTCTTTCTCGCCCCTTACAAAATCATCGAGGTATTCTTTAGCATCAACTCTGTCAATAACATTGGTAACTCCAATTAAACGAAGTTTTTTCTTTGGAATAAACAAGTAATCGTTTTCTAACGTAAATCCACCACTTAAAATATTTATATCCACTTTTAGCCGGGAGTCTATAATATTGGAAGGATTAATTCCCAGTCCCTGCAAACCGGCATAATTAGAAGGGCGTATTCCCAGCATTTCCTGCGCATTTATTCCTGATGAAATAAATAGTAGTGCAATAAACAGATGTTTTTTCATGGCTAATGGTTTGGTGATTGTAAATATAATAGAATTATTTCGAACCAAAATATTGCTTATGTTTTTTTTGTTGGGCAGAATAGACCCCCAACAGTTATTGGTTTAAGTATGTTATATTGATTTTCTCTTTTTCGATTGAAAAGTTGGCTTTAATGAGTAACCTGAAAAATAAGTTATTATATTGATGTAGTTAATCAGTTCGGAACCCACATTACTTTGAATATTTAAAATCCGGGTTTAGCAAAAAGCTAATAAATGAATTAAAGGAAACCTTTAACGGAAAGGATTCAATGAAATCGATAATATGGCTTTAAAGCAGTAAATTCTTGTCTTTTTTGAAGAATTTCAACCTTTTTCTTTGTTAAATCAACAAAAAGTTTATTTTTGAGGAACAATGCCAACCTTATGATAAGAATTAAATTTATTATTTCAGGATTCCTTTTAGGGATATTGTCATTCACTGCTACAGCTCAAACCCCGTACATTGTTGATGAGTGTTTCTTTTCTGCTTCAGCGCAAACGGGTTTTGCATCCGGTTTTGACCTTGTCAACAACAATGCAGATCTTATGGAATGGACGGGATCAGAATGGAATGGATCATGGTCGAATTGTTTTTTAACCCAGCCACCACCATCTAACAGGGTGGGCTGCAGGGCAATTTTTATTGGCAGCGGAATTTGGTGGACTGCACCCGGAGAAGCATTTGGTATGCGATTAAGTCAACCACTTGTATCTGGTAGTACTTACACTTTTTATTTTACCTATGTAAGTGATGGTTATGGCAGTAATGGTGTTTTTAGTCCGGTATTGTCCTCTGGAAATTCAGCCTCTTTTATCAATGATATATATATAACGAATTTGCCTCCTGCCGGATATAATTGGGTAAAAAACAGTGTTACTTTTACAGCAACAAACATACAGGAAGGTCATGATTGGTTATTCTTAAGTACTAACATTGATGTTTCCTCAGGAATAATAAGTTCATTTTGTGAAGGATGTTCAGATATTGTTGCAGGTACCGATTTCCGGAATATAAATATTTCGGCAGTAGTCTTTCCGAATCCTGCATCTGAAAGCTTAACTCTTGAAATTAGAAATGGCGGAATCTCAGAACTTGGGTTAGAAGTGTTTTCTTCCAGTGGCAAAATAATGCTGTCAGAAAGAGAAACAAATATTCCAACTTCATTTACTAAGAATTTTGACATCTCCACTTTTGCTGATGGCTGTTATTTTATCAGAATAATTATGGATGGCCAAACTGAAATAAAAAGTTTTTTAATAACCGAAAAATAAAAAAAGGGATTCATTAACGAACCCCCTTAAAAGCCGAAAAAATATTTTATTCCAGTATTTTATTGGCGACTTTGTTTAAGAACCTTCTGAATTTACTTCTCTCTTTTATTATTGTTTGTCTGGTAGTATAGTAGTAGCAATGATTTTGTTCACCATTTGTGCTATCATTAATTAATATTTGATTATCATCATTAATACCTGCAGTAATTGATTTGACAATTATTTTTTGATTTAGATCAGGTTCAGAAATAAAGCCTAAATCCTCATCGTTATTATTTTCAAGCCTATTGGTTTTTTTATGAATAATGATTCGTTGCTTTTTATCTGATTTTTCTAATTGAATTTTAATATCTTTAAGCTGCATTTCAATGTCTTCCATAATTCTTTCATACTCTTTTTTGTCAAAATTTACTTCCATAGATTTTTTAACTTCCTTCCGGGTGTAAAAATCACTATGTTTATCACATTGAAAATGAGAAAGATAGCCTTGTTTTCGATGTAGAATTAGAATGTGTGATGCCCTTAAAAACCCTGTTTGCTTTTACGCCTGAAGAATGGAGAAATCAGTATGCTGCTACGATGCAAAAAGTAAAAATTGAGCAAGAGCGCATCAAACAAATGGCAAATATTTACCGCA
>JANOBN010000204.1:0-9497 GCA_031411675.1 Bacteroidota bacterium
CCGTCCTGATTATCTTTCAGCAGCTGTAATTAAGAAGCTCGTTGCATCTGTTCCTGCTCTTAACAAAGAAGAAATTGATGATGTTATTGCCGGAAATGCAACACCGGAAGCAGAGCAGGGTTTGAACATTGGCAGAATGGTTTCATTGATGGGATTAAATACTGTTAAAGTTCCCGGCATGACAATTAACCGATATTGTGCATCAGGTTTGGAATCCATTGCAATTGCAGCAGCAAAAATAAAATCAGGCCTTGCAGATTGTATTATCGCCGGTGGAGTAGAGTGTATGTCGCCCATACCATTTGGTGGCTGGCGCATTGTTCCAAATTATGAAGTGGCAAAAAACAATCCTGATTATTATTGGGGCATGGGACTAACTGCCGAAGCCGTTGCTGCTGAATACAAAGTTAGTCGTGAAGATCAGGATGCGTTTTCCTTATTATCTCATCAAAAGGCTATCAATGCGATTAACACAGGTCTTTTTAAAGATGAAATAGTACCATTTGAGATAGAAGAAATTTATCTTGATGAAAAAGAAAAAAAGCAAAGCAGAAAAAATATTGTTGATACAGATGAAGGTCCGCGTGGTGATACCACTCTTGAAAAGCTTGCAGGATTAAAACCTGTATTTGATGCAATGGGTTCAGTTACTGCAGGCAATTCATCACAGACGAGCGATGGTGCTGCATTTGTGCTTATTGTGTCGGAAAAGATGTTGAAGAAACTCAATGTTCAACCCCTTGCCCGTTTTGTGTCTTATGCAGTAGCTGCAGTTGAGCCCCGTGTTATGGGTATAGGACCAATTGAAGCTATACCGGCCGTATTAAAGAGAGCAGGACTTACCAAAAATGATATTAACCTCATTGAACTAAATGAAGCTTTTGCTTCCCAGGCATTAGCAGTAATCCGTCAACTGGAGTTAGATCCGTCACTGATAAATGTGAATGGGGGAGCAATTGCCCTGGGTCATCCATTGGGTTGCACCGGCGGGAAGCTTACTGTGCAGGTAATTAATGAATTACATCGACGGAAGCAGAAATACGGTTTGGTTACGATGTGTGTAGGTACAGGGCAGGGGGCTGCCGGAATATTTGAAATAATGAATTAAAAAGAACCTTTTTTCATTGGCCTTGCCAATCCCGATTTACGCTTGATTTTATTTTTTTCTTTCAACGCAATAATGTATCTTGCGAGTGTAATTGCGCTTTTTCTCGTAATTATTCCAAAACAGGGTATAAAAATCTTAATTATTTTAACCAATGAGTGAAACTAGAATTATAGCATTAAAGCGAAGAAGAGATCCGGAGTTTGACGGGAATCAGTTATTAACCTTTCTGTTTATTTTAATTCTACTGTTAATTTTTGCAGCACGTGCATCAGCACAAGCTCCGGCAAATGACCTTGCATGTAATGCAACTGTAATTAATCTTGGAGTGAATAGTCCTTTTACAAACGTCAATGCAACATCACAGTTTGGAGAGCCTGCAATTCCAACCGGATCATGTACTGCGCAAGGTAACTGGTGTTCCGGTGAACCGTCGCCACAGCTAAATCGTACAGTTTGGTTCAAATTTACAGTTCCTGCAACGGGAACAGGGAGTTATGCTTTCAGAGTGAATGGTAATGCAGGAACTTTTGATTCACAAGCGGCGTTATTCAGAGCTGCAACTTGTTCAGATTTAACTAATGGCAATGCAGTGCGTCTGGCTGCAAATGATGATTCAACCGGTAGTTTGTTTAATTCATATATGACAGTGTTTTGTTTAACACCAACTGTTACTTATTACCTTATGGTTGATGGATATGGCACCACTACAAATGCGAATTTTTACGTTCATGTTATAGAGCTCAGCGACCGATTTGCTGCTGCAAACGCCGGTGCTGATCAAACAATTTGTTATAGTCTTTTCCCTCAGTTCCCTGTTAACGGAACAATATTAGGTATTGCAGGCAGCACAACATGGACTTCAACCGGGGATGGAACTTTTACTAATCCTTCAGCATTAAGTACTAATTACCGGCCGGGATTAAATGATAAAGCGACCGGTATTACAAGTTTGATATTATCTACTAACGACCCGGTTGGTGTATGCGGAATTTCTCGCGATACATTAGTGCTTTCTATAATTCCGGATTCCATTTACGGAGGTCCTGATAAAACAATTTGCACAAGTGAACTTTCTGTTGCAATGTCAGGCCAGTCTTTTCTTTTTACCAGTATTCAATGGACAACAACGGGTGATGGTACATTTGATGTTCCCGGTTCCCTGACCGCCAATTATTTCCCGGGGCCTAACGATAGAATTCAACCTTTTGTAGATGTTGTTTTAAGAGGCGTTTCCACGCAATGTTTTAATACCGTTTATGATACAGTAAGAATTTTTAATTCCAATGCCTCCGGTGCAATTGTAAATCTTGGTCCTGATGTGGTAGTTTGTGCAAGCGGAGCCGTTTCACTTGTAGCGCAACAACTTTCCGGGTTCGCTTCTGTACAATGGACAAGTAGTGGTAACGGGGTGTTTTCAAATACAACAGGAATAACTACTAATTACACTTTAGGCAGCAATGATATTTCGAGTGGAGTAGTTACCATAACTTTATCAGCAGTTGGTGCTGCACCTTGCCAGGGAACTAAGCAGGATTCCAAACAATTATTTATCCAACAACCCCCGATAATTAACAGCATTGCAGGTGGAGGATCCTATTGTTCAACATCTACAATAACGCTTACTTCTGATGTTGATTATTATAACGATTTACATTGGACTACCTCCGGTGACGGTACTTTTACAAACCCAAATGATCTTATAACTGATTATATTCCCGGTGCTGCTGATTTTACAAATGGTTTTGCTTCGTTAACACTTACTGCTGATGCAACCGCTCCTTGTGCAATAAATGATGTTGAATCGGTTACGGTTTTTATCACTGCCGCACCAACATTAACTACTTCCATTCCAGCTATTAGCTGCGCAGGTAATCTTATATCGTTAAATGCATCGGCAAGCAATTACCAGACGCTCAACTGGTCAACTTCAGGCAACGGAACTTTTAGTGATCCTAACAGTACAAAGCCAAAATACACTCCGGGTTCTGCAGATATCTCATCTGGTAGTGTAACATTTACCGTAACCTTATTGGGAAATTCACCATGTAATGCTTTTTTTGGTGGAGGAACCACTATCATTGTGCCTGACCCTACTGTTAATGCAGGTGCTGATCAACTGGTTTGTACAGGAAGTACTGTTCCTGTTAATGCAACACTAACCAATAGTTCATCTTTATCATGGGATACAGATGGTGATGGCTTTTTCTTTAGCCCGACATCTGCATCAACTATATATATTCCAGGACCATTAGATTATTCGTCGGGTAGTGTGAATCTCTTTATATCTGTAAATGGAAATAGTCCATGTACTTCAACAGCAACAGATGCCTTACTTGTAACATTTAATGATCATGCAGTTGCTGATGCAGGACCAGATGATGATATTATAGCCGGTCAAACATATGCACTAAGTGGATTCACTGAAAATGCTGCATCTTATTTCTGGACTACCTCCGGTAATGGCACATTTAATAATGCAAATCTTTTAAATGCAATATATACTCCCGGTGCTGCTGATATTCTTGCAGGCACTGTCACACTGACTTTACATGCTTCTGATCAGTCGCCATGTAATTTAAGCACAACAAATCAAATGGTGCTAGATATTTATCCTAATGCATTGCTCGCTTTAAAATTATATATTGAAGGAATGTATACTTATCCGGGTAATGTAGCTTCATTATATATTAACGGCATTAGCCCTAATTCAACGCATGCCGATACCATAATAATTAATCTTCATGACACTGTTTCACCTTTTACTATAGCAACAGGTTTTAAAACTATAGTGGGCACAAATGGAATTGCCGTGATTTCAATCCCCGGAGCATACGCCGGTCATTGGTATTACCTTTCAGTTCATCACAGGAATTCACTGGAAACCTGGACCAAGCATCCTTATTACATTGGTTCATTCGGTCTTGTTGATTTTACGCCTACACCCTTATTGAGAATGAGCAATTTCAATGGAAGGTCATCTAAAGCCGGATCCGCAGATTATTAGTTATATTGTTTGCTAAAGAATCAATTCACATTTTAGTGATGTAATATATATTGAGAATAGGCGATGCTATGAAAAGGGCAATGAAATTGTTATGTTTAATTCTGCTTTGGTCTTCCTTATCAGAGGCTCAGGTGACATTTAATCATTTTTACGATTTTGATGCAACAATGGGCCCTGCAAATTATAAATCAATGATTGCAACTGCCGATGGAGGTTTTGCAATTGTAGGGTCAGTGTATCATACTCCCTGGAGTGAATTTGATCCTCAGGGAAATGAAATACTTAACTACACCAGTGATATTTTATTAGTTAAAACAGATTCTGCATTTAATGTGCAATGGACTAAAATTTATTATTCCGTTATCGATTTCAGTTATGAGGAAGCAGGAGTAAAGATTAAGGAAAAACCTAAGGGTGGTTTTATTTTGCTTACGGAAACGGAAGATCCCCAGGGTATTTATTATACCGGCAGACCGGCAAATCTCATCAGTACTAATGCAGCGGGAAATATGCTTTGGTCATACAGTTTTTCAGCAACAACAGGTTATGATAAGCCATTTGACTTTATCATTGATGATACAGATAACTCCATTGTAGTAGCCGGTTCTTCCAATTTCAGTGCGAATAGCAGAAAGCCATGGGCATTTAAAACGGATTCAACCGGTCATCTTTTATGGGGCAATACTTATACGTCAACAAATGGCGAATTCCGCTCTATTATAAAAGTACCATCTGGTGGGTACCTACTGGCAGGTAAACGAAGTACCGATGTTATGCTGATGCGAATGACATCGAACGGCACCAATATCTGGACAAGAACCTATACAACTCCGGCATCTGAGGGTGCGCAAACAGTGATTCGCAGTGGGACAGGATATGCACTGTTAATTAATAATATCACCTCAGGATCCTGTCAATTGTTGCAAACAGATTCAGGAGGTATAACAACCTCTGTAAAATCTTACCTGCAATTTTCAGGAATATCTCTTATCAGAAATGGAAATGCCTTTTTAATTACCGGGAATCAGGGAATTTCATCCATCCAATCTTTCACCACTGATTTAACGGGCGTGATAACGGGTAGCGTGAGAAAGTATAACATACCTTCCTTTACTATAGGTTCTTATGAATCCATTTTAAAGGGAAATCAGCAATATATATGTGGGTATGCAGCAAATAATGCCTGGCTGATTAATTGTAACCTGATCAATGGATTTGCAGGAGGATGTAATAGTAGTGCTACTACTTTAACTGCTCAGGCAGCATCATTCACTTTAGCTACAATAACTCCGGGAGTTAACAATCTTTTTATGGAAGCGGATATTCAGGCACTAATGGTGGATGAGGTAATATATATAAATCAATATATAATCTGTTCCTGCACCCCCGCAAAAGCAAAAATAATTAATACAACACCTATAAAAATATGTTTTGGTGATTCTGTTATACTGCAAGCACAAACCGGCGACACTTATCAGTTCCAATGGTATGTTGATAATACGTTAATTGGCTTTCAAAATTCATCAACTCTGGTTACCAACTTGCAAGGCAATTATCAACTTGTTGTAACAAGTAATTGCGGGACCGATACATCAACAGTTATTTCAGTTACTTATGAGTATCCTCCAAGCATAGATTCTGTTTCAAAACTTATAGCTGGTTTTGGTGACACTATTTTTGTTTATGGAAGCAGATTGAACAATGTAACTTCAGCTTTGATAGGAGCTTCCTGTACAATCATGCATTTTACCGATCAATTAATGGCCATTATTGTTCCAAAAAATGCCTCCGGCAACAATTTGACTTTATTCAATAGTATCGGATGTAAAGTTACCGGCCCAGTTATAACTATTCTTCCTCCTGTTACCTTAAAGCTTAATTTATTCATTGAAGGATTATATAGATCAGGTGCTCATTCTGTTTCAGATAGTATTTTAATTTCTTTTTATACCGTTATCTCACCGCTTAACTTGGTTTATAGTTTTAAAGAGATTCTTTCATCGAATGGCGTAATTTTAAGTTTGCTTCCTATAGCTTTTTTAGGGCATTCATATTATTTTTCGATTCGTCAGCGCAATTCTTTAGAGACATGGACAGGATTGCCCGTTTTAATTGAAGATCCAACTACTGTAGATTTTTCATCCAATGCCAACCGCCCGGGGCAATAAATAGTTTCAGGTAAGTTTAGCTTTAAGCACTGAATTTTCACATCTTTGTATTGATAACCTATTCAGGTAATATTCGTATACTCTAAAGAATATCTATATAAACGATTATGGAAAAGACAGCTACAACACCTGCAGGCATCAAAGGCGGCGAATTTATTATCAGAGAATCACATCCTGATGAAACCTTTATCCCGGAAGAGTTTACAGAAGAACACCGTATGATGGCCGATATGGCTGACGAATTTCTGGAGCAGCATGTAAACCCGAATCTGGAACGAATTGATAAGATGGAAGAAGGTTTAATGGCCTCTCTTTTGGATAAAGCAGGTGAACTGGGCCTTTTAGGGGTAGCTGTGCCGGAGGATTATGGTGGATTTGGTAAGGATTTTATTACCTCTACATTAATGACGGAGACTCTGGGCGCAGGTCATTCCTTCAGTGTGGCTATGGCAGCACATACCGGTATTGGCACATTGCCAATTTTATATTTTGGCAATGAAGAACAAAAGAAAAAATATCTTCCAAAGCTTGCAACAGGTGAATGGAAGGCGTCCTATTGTTTAACAGAGCCGGGATCAGGGTCCGATGCACTTGCTGCAAAAACAAAAGCAGTTATTTCTGCTGACGGAAAACATTATTTGTTAAACGGACAAAAAATGTGGATTACCAATGCCGGATTTGCTGATATATATATTGTTTTTGCACAAGTTGACGGAGATAAGTTCACCGGTTTTATAGTGGAAAGAGGCTATGCAGGTCTTTCATTGGGAGAAGAAGAACATAAAATGGGTATTAAAGGCTCCTCTACACGTCAGGTGTTTTTTACTGATTGCGTTGTGCCTGTAGAAAATGTTTTAGGTACAATCGGAAAAGGACATCTGATTGCTTTTAATATATTAAATATAGGACGGGCAAAACTTTCTGCTGCTGCATTAGGCGCAGCGCGTAAAGTATGCAGTCAGTCAATCAGCTATGCTTCCACACGTGAACAATTTAAAATGCCAATTGCAAAGTTTGGAGCAATACGTCATAAACTGGCCGAACAGGCAATTTATATATATGTAGTAGAATCTGCTTTGTATCGTGTTAGTGATCTTATTGATAAACGCGAAAAGCAATTTATTTCAGAAGGAAAACCATTCAACACGGCATTATTATCAGCGGCAGAGGAATATGCTGTGGAGTGTGCAATGTTAAAAGTTGCAGGATCAGAATGCCTCGATTTTGTAGTAGATGAAGGAGTTCAGATATATGGCGGATATGGCTTCTCAGCTGATTTTCCTATGGACAGGGCTTACAGGGATTCCAGAATCAACAGGATTTTTGAAGGAACCAATGAGATTAACAGATTGCTTGCCGTTGATATGATATTGAAACGTGCAATGAAAGGGGAACTTGATCTTATGGGACCTGCAATGAATGTGCAGAAAGAGTTAATGTCGATTCCGGATTTTGGCAGCAGTGAAGAAAAATTATTTGAAGCTGAAATTAAAGCAGTAGCAAATATGAAAAAGGCAATTCTGATGATTGCAGGTGCTGCCGTTCAGAAATTTATGATGACTCTTGCAAAAGAGCAGGAGATTATTATGAATATCGCTGATATGGCTATAGATACTTATCTAGCTGAATCCGTGCTGCTGCGTGTTCGCAAGTTAACGGATATGAAGGGTGAAGCTGCTTCTGCCCCACAAACGGCCATGCTGGAAGTGTTTATCAATGATGCCTGCGATCGCATCAATATAAATGGTAAAAATGCAGTTAATTCTATGGCTGAAGGCGATGAACTTCGTTTGATGCTTATGGGATTAAAAAGATTTACCAAATATAAATCCGTTAATACAAAAGAACAGCGAAGAAGCATTGCAAAATCACTGATTGACGAAGGGAAATATTGTTTCTGATGTTATTTTATCAGTAGAAACAAACTTTCATTTATAAGAAGTTTCCTGTTTTGTTTTCACTTCGCTGTAATCATCCTGCGCAGATTTATGAATGACTATTTCCATAAATGGTGTTGTCTTATTATTATTGATCATCCTGCTGTAAATAATAAACCTTCAGGATCAGTTAATATAAATTCAGTTCAACATATTATCAGCCTTATTGAAAAAATTGGCTGTGGTTGCTTCATATATGGCAAGCCTGTTTTAGTTCATAAGCAGATTGTTTGGCATTCCATTGATCAATCAAATGCAGTATCCATTGTTGCTGATGCCTTCTCCGAGGCTTTCAGAGCAGGTTTTCGCAAAGTAGTTCTTATTGATCCTGAAATTACCATAAGCACTGCGATACTGGAAGAAGCTTTCTTTGCTTTAAAAATGATTGAATTTTCTATAGGCCCCTATAACGTTGGGTGTTATTTGTTGGGGATGAACGTTTATGAACCCGCTTTTTTTGAGAATTTACCGCCAATATTTCTTTCCGACACAAAAGCACTTATCAGAAGTATCGGTAAACTACGTCTAGCAATCTATAAAACACCTTCTTTTCCCGACATTTATGTGGTTGCGAATTAAATTGTTTGCAAAGTGTCATTTTAACTTTAAAATTTAGCTGTTTACAGTCAAATTTCTTTAATTTGCAATCCCCTTTATTACCTTTATCCTAATTCCAAATCCGGTATTTAATATGTTACAGGCTACCACCTTTAAGTTTTTAAAAGATCTGCATAAACATAACGATCGTACCTGGTTTGATAAAAACAAAAGCCGATACGAAGCAGCAAAAACCGATTTCGATAATTTTACAGAAGATGTTATTAAAGCATTCGTTAAGATTGATAAGAGATTAGCAGGATTGTTAGTCAAAGATAGTGTGTATCGTATTTATCGTGATGTACGATTTTCGAAAAATAAACTTCCTTATAAAACTTCTTTCTCGGCATCTATAAATATTGGGGGGAGAAAATCAGGTAAAGCAGGATATTATTTTCAGATCGATCCTGTTGGTGAATGGGGATGTATGATGGCGGGGGGATTATGGATGCCGGAAGCTCCTAAACTGAAAGCTGTAAGGCAGGAAATTCAATATCATACAGAGGAATTTAAAAAGATATTGGGCGCAAAGAATTTTAAAAAATGGTTTGGTGAACTGGAAGATCAAAAACTGAAAACAAATCCTAAGGGTTTTGATAAAACAGATCCTGATATTGAATTATTCAAATATACCAGTTACATTGTGTCTGCTAACCTCGAAGAAAAAGATTTTTATTCCAAAA
>JANOBN010000205.1:0-6101 GCA_031411675.1 Bacteroidota bacterium
CTGGCTCCCGCAATTATTGCTCCCATCTTCAATGAGCATCCTAATAATACAGCCGTCTTTAAACGAATCATATTTAAATACTCATCCAGTGTCACATCTTTACGACCTTCAAAATCCATATCATATTGCTGCCCTTCACAAACCTCTAATGCCGTAGCTGTAAAAACACCGGTTAATGCAGGTATCTTTGATTCGTCAGTGATCGTCAGCAATTGTATTGCCTTCACAAACATGGCATCGCCGGAAAGGATTGCAATGTTAGCATTCCACTTTTCATGAACCGTTGCTTTGTTTCTTCTAACAGGCGCTTTATCCATAATATCATCATGCAGCAAAGTGAAATTATGAAACACCTCTACTGCAAGCGCCGGATGAATAGCCTTATTAATATCGCCATTAAAAAGCTCGCAGCTAATTAACACCAGCAACGGACGTATACGCTTTCCGCCAATGGAAAGCATATACCGCACAGGGTCATAAAGATTTTCAGGATATTGTGGAAAGTTTATCTGTTTGAGCTTTTCATCAATGAGTTGCTGCAGGTATTTTATTTCAGACATGTATTTTTGATGGGGTGACAAAATTACGCGCATCCATCAACTTATGAATGCCCTCATCAAGGTTTGTCATACGTCGGTTCAGCAACTCCTTCATCTTACTATTATCAGGACATCTGCGTGTCATATCACCTTCTTTTAAAGCCGGAAGGAAAACAATTTTTGATCTTGAATTCGTAATATTGATCATACGCTTTGCAAGATCAAGAATAGTAATTTCCAGATCACTTCCAATGTTGGCAACATCATTCACTACTTTATTCTGATAAAATGCATTTATACAAGCATCAACATTATCATCAATATAACAGAAAGTACGTGTCTGACTTCCATCACCATAAATAGTAATATCCTGATGAGTTAGAACAGCGGTCAGGAATTTAGACATTACAAAATCGGAACTTTGTTTTGGCCCATAGGTATTGAAAAAACGGAAGATGGTAAATTCCAGACCATACTCCTGCATATAGGAGCGCAGGTATGCTTCCCCAACATTTTTCACAATAGCATAAGGTAAACGGGAGTTAAGCGGAGTAGTATGCTCGTTTTGTGGAAACTCAACGGGCTCTCCATACACTTCTGAACTACTGGAGAAATACACTCTTTTTACTCCGGTATTTTTACAAAGATTAAGAATATTGCGAATTCCGTTCAAATCATTTAAAACCATTACCGGATTAGTAAGGGTGCGCTTAACACCAACAACTGCCGCAAAATGGAATACATAATCAAATGTAAATCCGTGAAACACACTTGCAATATCCTGAAAGTCGTTTACATCAGCTTTAACAAATTTGAAATTATTATGACTCGATCGCGGCAATTTACTTTCAGCGCCGGTTAGCAGGTTATCAACAACTACAACAAAATTTGAGGGGTTATCTGCGAGGCGCTGAGCCAGGCAACTTCCAATAAATCCGGCACCTCCGGTGACAAGAATACGTGTGTTCATGCAGATTGGGTTTTGGAGTATGTGTTTTACTAAGCAGTAAAGGGGATTTCTGTTTAGTCAACCAAATGTAATAAATATTTTCCATATCCACTCTTCACCAATGGTTCAGCAATGCTATGTAATTGATCTTTAGTGATATAACCCATTCTATAGGAGATTTCTTCAATACAACCGATTTTCAATCCCTGACGTTCTTCAATTACCTGAACAAACTGTCCGGCCTGCATGAGAGATCCGAAGGTTCCGGTATCTAACCAGGCTGTTCCCTTATCAAGTATCCCTACTTTTAATGTTCCCCTTCTTAAATACTCTTTGTTAACATCTGTTATTTCATACTCCCCTCTGGGACTGGGTTTTAATGCTTTTGCAATCGTCACTACTTCATTATCATAAAAATAAAGTCCGGGAACTGCATAATTTGATTTTGGATGCTCCGGTTTTTCTTCAATACTTATGGCCTTTTTATTACCGTCAAATTCAACAACACCATATCGTTCCGGATCGGAAACATGGTAGGCAAATACAACTCCTCCTTCCGGATCATTATTTTGTTGCAATATCTGTTGCAAGCCGGTTCCGTAAAAGATATTATCTCCTAAAATGAGAGCTACCTTATCATTACCGACAAATTTTTCACCGATCACAAATGCCTGAGCAAGTCCATCCGGGCTGGGCTGTTCTGCATAGCTGAAATTACACCCCAGCCTTTTTCCATCCCCAAATAATTTCTGAAAATGCGGAAGATCGTGAGGTGTGGAAATAATAAGAATATCTCTGATACCTGCCATTAATAAAACAGATAATGGATAATAAATCATAGGCTTATCATAAACCGGCATCAGTTGTTTACTCATTGCAAGCGTTAACGGATGTAGACGTGTACCGGAGCCTCCGGCAAGAAGAATTCCTTTCATTTTATAATAATTATACGAGGTTGCTTTTTCTTTGGATTCAATATATATAAATTATAATCGTATACTAACTCAGAAAAGCAATATTATTCTGTTTGATTTTACGAAAATAATAAGATCAGTCCGATCATTAATTGCGGCAATTTTAATTTTCTCCTTATAGCAACCCATTTATTTTTCCACCTCCAGTTCATCCAGATCAATGTCTCCTTCCTCTTCATGTAATTCAAACAATGGTTCCTGCAGGAATGCCTTCGTTGTAAGTTTTCTTTCTAATCCAACCAGGAATGTCGGCAACAATACAAGATTGGAGCAAACAGCCATCAGCAACGTAAAAGAAATCAACTTACCTAAAGAGGCTGTACCACCGAAGTCGGAAGCACTAAAAATAAAGAAGCCGCAAAAAAGAATAACTGCTGTGTAAATCATACTTACTCCTGTTTCAGCAATAGTAAGAGAAACAGCTTTGGAGATACTGATCATTTTATGATTACGCATTTCCTGCCGGTATTTGGTGAGGAAATAAATAGTTTGATCGGATGCAATACCAAAGGCGATGCTGAAAATTAAAATGGTTGATGGCTTTAAAGAGATATTAAGAAAGCCCATAACACCTGCGGTAATGATTAAAGGAACAAGACTTGGGATAATAGATATAAGAATCATCCGCAAAGACATAAACAATAAAACCATTATAATACTGATGAGAAATATTGCCAATAAAATACTTTCCAGGAGATTTTCAAAAAGGTAATCATTTCCCTTAAGAAAGATTCGAGAATTGCCAGTTATTAACGTTGTATATTTTGCCGGATCAAAAATGGAATCAATGCGTGGTTGTAGTTCATTCACCAGCTTCTTCATCTTAACAGATCCTATGTCTGACATTTGTACACTTACGCGGGTAACCTGTTTGGCACTATCAAGGAAGCTCTTAAACAATTGCTCTTTCCCTTTGCTGTCACCTATAAAACTGGAAAGTTCAGCCAGCTGAATACTGCCTGGCAATATATAATACTTCTCATCTCCGTCTTTATAAGACTGATAAGCAAATTTTACAGCTTCCACAATAGAAACAGGTCTTGACAACTCAGGATATTGGCTTAATACTTTTTGCAACCTGTTAATTTTTTGTAGGGTATTTACCTTTAGAGCACCTCCCGCCTCCCTGCTATCGATTGCAAGTTCCAGAGGCAAAACACCATGAAAATTCCTTTCAAAAAATTTCATGTCAATAAATATAGGGTCTTTCTTTGGCAAATCATCCACCACATATCCAACTGTTGTGAGTCGTGTCATGCCATAAAAAGAAATCAATAGTATTACTATTACTGTTGTATAAATTGTTTTATGATGATCATTCACCCAATCTTCGATGTAAAGTAACAGCCTGTTTATTCTTGGAGACTGCAGATGTTGAGTATGCTTTACTTTAGGTTGTGAAAGAAAACTAAAGATAATAGGTATCAGAAAGAGTGATAAAACATAGGTAGTCATTACATTGGCCGCAGCCACTAAACCAAACTCAACCAACAAGCTGCTATTGGTGAAATAAAATACAAAAAAGCCTATTGCAGTAGTAACGTTTGCCAGAAACGTAGTAAATCCTATACTCTGAATCATCCTTGCCAGAGATCTTGCCTGTTTTCCGTGCTTTTTAAATTCAGTATGATATTTATTCAGCAGTAATATACAATTAGGTACTCCGATTACTATTATCAAAGGAGGAATAAGTCCGCTGAGTATCGTGATTTTATACCCCATCAAAGCAATGGTACCAAGCGACCATATTACGCCCACTATTACCACCAACATGGAATAGATCATCACCTGAAATGAACGGAAAAATATATAAAGGATAACTGCCGTAACCAATAATGCAAGCAGAAGGAACAACTTCATTTCTGCCGCAACTTTTGCAGTTAAAGCAGTGCGGATGTATGGCAACCCTGAATAATGCAGATTAAGCTGATAAGTACTACCAAACTCATCCGCTTTCTCTTTAATATAATTGATAATAGTGATCCTGTTTTTGGTATTCAGTTTAGTTTTATCAAAAGTGATAGCCATTACCGATGCGCCGGTGGCAGGGTTATATATAAATCCTTTGTAAAAAGGCAACCCTTCAATTATGAGACGCACCGAATCGAGTTCTTCCTGAGTCTTAAGAGGTCCTTTTACTATAGGGAACAAATCGAATTTCCGTTGTTCCTCATTCTTTTTAATGGAATAAATTCCTGCAAGAGAAACTACTGCTTCAATACCGTCAATCTTTTTAATCTCCTGACCCAATTTCCACCAGTCGTTAAACTTTTGAAGCTGAAAAAAATTCTTGTCTTCCACTCCAATCACCATCACACTGCCATCTTCACCGAATGTCTTTTTAAAGTTATCGTAAGCGATAAAATCAGGATCTGTTTCCGGAAGAATTTTTGCAAAATCGTACGATAAATGAATATCGAAAGCTTTGTAGCCCATAAAAGCAGTAATCAGACCAATCACTATTAATAATGAGATCCGGTTCCTTAAAATAAAACGCGCTAACCAACTGAACATAGCGGGTAAAAGTAAATAAAATCATTAGAGAGGGAGTAATTGATTCTATCAATAACAACAGCATTTATTCCGTAGCTTAGCAGCAGGTTAAATAATCCTCTAATTAGGTGATCAACAGAAGTTTCAGTGACGGTTTGCGCTTTGTCTCCAGGATTACGCCGCTTCGTTTCCTTAATGCAGCGCGTGTTTTAAGCAGTTATTATCTCACCCGCTTAACAGGAAGAGCCTTTCATTGGGGTTTACCCGTTTCTATATCCATTGAACCTACAACAAGTTGTAATTTACGATGCCCTGAATGCCCGAGCGGCCTTAGGTCCTTTAGCCGCCCGACAGGTATGCTGGATCTGGAACTATATAAAAAGGTTATTGATGAACTGGCCCCTTCAACATGGTATCTGATTCTTTATTTTCAGGGAGAACCTTTTCTTCATCCGGGCTTTTTTGATCTTGTAAAACATGCTGCGCAAAAAAATATATATACTGCAACCTCAACCAACGGCCACTATCTTACTGAAGTCAATACTGAGCAAATTGTTACTTCCGGTCTCGATCGCCTTATTATTTCCATCGATGGCACTACTCAGGAGACTTATGAATCGTACCGTATCGGCGGGATACTTGATAAGGTAATTGAAGGAACTTCCAGATTAGTGGCTGCAAAGAAGAAATTTAATAGTAAAACCCCCCATATCATTTTTCAATTTCTGGTAGTCCGGCAAAATGAACATCAGGTAGAGGAAGTGAAACAATTGGCAGCCGGACTTGGTGTTGATGAGGTTGGCTTTAAAACAGCACAGATTTATGATTATGAAAATGGCAGTCCGTTGATTCCTCAAAACAGCAAATACTCCAGATATAAGAAGCTGCAGAATGGTAAATATGCCGTAAAAAACAGTTATGAAAACCATTGCTGGAAGCTGTGGCATTCCTCAGTGATAACCTGGGACGGCACAGTGGTTCCATGCTGTTTTGATAAAGATTCCGGGCATAAAATGGGGTCATTGAAGGACCTTCCCTTTAAAACAATCTGGAACAACAGCGCTTATCGTAACTTCCGGGAGACGGTGGTACGATCCAGAAGTGAAATTGAGATGTGCAAAAACTGTACGGAAGGCACTGCTGTTT
>JANOBN010000206.1:0-4240 GCA_031411675.1 Bacteroidota bacterium
AAAATAGTAGAGGACTCCACCTGCAGGCTTTTTCATCATCGTTTTTAAATAAACAACCCCTGACTGACTAACAGAAAGGGGTTGAAATAAGTTATTAATTATTTTATTGCAGATTGAAGAATATCGGCATATTAAAGGAAACATTTACGGATCTTCCATTCTGTTTTCCCGGCTTCCAGGATGGCATTGTGCGCACAACTCTTAATGCTTCTTCGTCACAACCACCGCCAATTCCGCGAAGGATTTTTGCGTCTTTAATTTTTCCTTCTCTGTCAACAATAAAGTTGACATACACACGTCCGGTAATACCATTTTCTCGGGCTAAAGGAGGGTATTTAATATTCTTCTTCAAATAAGCACTAAGTTCACCGTCTCCCCCGGGAAATGTTGGCATCTCTTCTACGATAGTAAGAACTGTATTTGCCCCCGGATCTTCTACAACAGCTTCAGGCAAAGGCTCTGTTCCACCTTCTTCGCCTTCTTGTGTAACAGTACTTACAGTTGTTTCACTTAGTTTTTCTTGTGGTGGTGGTTGCTCTTCTTCAATTTCACGGTCAACCACAACTGGAGGGGTAAACTTCACTGTTTCAATTGTTGGAGGTGGAGGTGGTGGCGGCGGAGGTGGTGGTTCATTTTCATCAATAGGAGGAGGTTCCTTTAATTCAAGTGTAACTTCTACTGATTTATCGGCTGTGGATGTATCTAATCCTGAAAAAAAACTAATTATTACCGGTGTACTAACAGCTAAGGAGAAAAAAACAATAGCAATAATCAAAGATCTTGCAGTGGTACGCTGGTAACTTGTGCGAATTACGTAAGCTCCATAATCTTTGAATCGGTCTGCAAACACCAGTTCATTACGCTCCGGCGATACCACGTTTTCCCAATTCAGTTTAATTAAATCTGCCATAATTATTACTTGGGTTGAGCATTAACTAAATCATATTCCTGCTTGCCAATATCAACAAGTGCGTATTTACCTACGAAGCAAATATTTAATTCATCTAAAATATCTACAACATTTTTATACTTCGCTTTATCATCAGTCTTAACTAAAACCATTACGCTTTTCTTTTCACCTTTAATATCTACTTCCATTCTTTTTAAAGTAGAATCAGCCATATTATTTTTTGCTGCCTGATCTCTTAAAGATTTGATTCTTTCAACAGCATAATTATTCTTATCAAGTATTATTTTTCTGATTCCATCATTTGAAAAATTACTGGCAGTTAATTGTGTTTCCGGTTTTAATTCACCGAAATACCAATAGATTTTATCATTGTCAGTCAATAGAATTGTTAATGCATTATTAACGAGAGACGGTGGCACGTTCGGATCTTTAATTGGCATATTAATCTCCATGGTTTTAGGCTTACCAAAAGTAGTTGTAAGCATAAAAAAGGTTAGAAGAAGAAATGCCAGATCTACCATCGGCGTCATGTCGATATGGGTAGAATTCTTTTTGGCCCGGACCTTCTTATGCTTCCCGCCTTTTTCTCCACCGGAGTCGTTGGATTGTACTTCAGCCATTTTTTATGAAGGTTTATTCGGATCTGCTTCCAGATCTGTGATTAAATTAAATCGGTTAACTTTCATTTCCTGGAATACTTCAATAACACGTTTGATAGCGGTGTAGTTAGCATTTCCATCACCTTTTATGGCGAAACGAAGCTCTTTGTTTTTTTCACGTTTTATTTCTGCACTTCCTGCTTTGGCGGCATCAGCAAATCGTCCGTAGTAAATCCAGTCGGCAAGTTGATTATTAAGTGTATCATAAGGGATACCTTTACTCATCTTCATAAAATCTTTGCGTTCTCCTTCACCCAACGGAAGATATTGCTTTAACTGTTGTACAGTCATACCAAATGTCGACATCACACTAAACCGGTTGATCTCGTCTTCGGTAAATTTTACGCCATGCTTTTCACCCACTTTTGCTAATATTTCCTTTCTCTGTTCTTTTCCTTCCATGTTAAAAAATACCCTGTTTGCCGAATCTATTGTTACAAGCATCACATTATCAGGTAGAATTTTTTCAGAAATGGAGGATGGAGAATCTACTACTACAGGTTCATCCGGACGGAACTGAGTGGTTAGCATAAAGAAGGTCACCAGTAGGAAAGCAAGATCCACCATTGGAGTCATGTCCAGTGACGGGCTTTTCTTGGGCATCTTTACTTTAGGCATCTGCTCTTTTTATTGAAAATTCTGAATTTATAAACTGGGATTCTCAGGCATTTCAGCACTGATATTAGTTGCGTGCTGTAAAAGTTTGCACGATAGAGTATCCGGCCTCATCTATTCCATAAGTTATTCCATCAATTTTATTGGTGAAATAATTATAGAAGATAATTGCAATAGCAGAGGTGCCGATTCCAAGACCGGTATTTATCAATGCTTCAGAGATACCTGTTGCAAGTGCTACTGCATCCGGTGAACCTGCCTGTGCAAGTGCAGCGAATGCCCGGATCATACCAATTACTGTCCCTAAAAGACCCATCAGGGTAGCAATAGAGGCAATGGTTGAAATAATAACCAGATTCTTTGACAACATCGGGAGTTCCAGAGTGGTTGCCTCTTCAATTTCTTTTTGGATACCGGCAATTTTATGCTCTTTGTCAAGTGCCTTGTCGCCATCCATCTGTTTGTAAGCTTTTAAGCCGGCATGAACAACAGCTGCAATTGAGCCTTTCTGACGGTCACATTCTTTGCTTGCAGCATCCAGATCTCCTTTAGAAAGAGAACTGCGCAGTTTACCAATGAAAGAATCAATACTTCCGTTCCCTCTCGATTTACCAATTGTGATGAATCGCTCAATAACGAAGGTTATTACAATCATCAACAAGGACATCAGGATAGGAACAATCATTCCTCCTTTGTAAATAATTCCCAGAAAGTTACCTGGTAGTGGATTAAGTTCAGGGTTGTTGTCCTGGAAATTGCCCGGAGCACCCATAACAAATTTAAAAATAATGTAAGCAATTACAAGAGTGGCTGGAATCACTATCGCAGCTAACATTCCCTGGATACCTGACCCTGATTTTGACTGGCTCATAGTTTTCTTTTAAATTAAGTGATTTGTAAATATTAATATTCGTTGTTTCTATTTAGGAGGCCACAATATTACTGAAATCGGTTAAATCTCAAAACCATCAAATCTTTATTTTTATTTTAAATAGTGCCTTTCTTTTACTTCTCCTTGACATTCTGCCTGTTAATAGGCCTTAAATAAAAAAGCCCCATCCAAAGGACGGGGCTAAAAGTTCATTATTTTGAATTAGTTCTTCGCAAAATGAGAACGGTACATTGTTCCATTAGCATCTGTAACATTGATAATATATGTTCCTGATGATAATTTGCTTATGTCAACAACCTGAGCCTTAGTGCCTTTGTTCATAATGCCACTCATAACCGTTTTACCTAATTCATTAGTAACAACGATGGCTGCATTTGAAGAAAGAGAAGTAGCCAGATCAAAAGTGATCATATCAGTAGCCGGATTAGGGTAGGTGCTGATAGCAATTGATGGCTTAGTAATCTGATTGATACCGGAAGTTGCAGGAGAGAATTCAACATCATCAATACCAATGATAAATGAATTGGCACCTGATGGTCCGCCATCTTCAACATAATAACGGAAAGCGAAATTACCAGTTACAGGGCCTCCGGTTAATGCTACTGGCAGACTGTATTGTGTCCATACAAAAGGATAATCAGTTGTAGTGTACGCTGAATTAATATCCAGAAGAATCTCCGTGAAATCGCCTGTAGAAAATTCATCTGCTCCAACGTCAGTAGAGGCTACCAGAGAATGCCAAACCTGCAAACGGTCTGGGTAAACGGTGCCTGCAAGATCCGTTGATCTAGTCCAGAAAGAAAGTGTGTCGCCTGTCGTTAAAATTGCAGGAGGAGTTAACAGCCAGTTGCTGATTGTGCCGGCACCTGAAGTATTGTTAAAGCTGCCACAAATAAATGAAGTATCACTTCCCGTATTGGCAGTGAAGTAATAAGTTTGATTCGCTAATGTGCTATAGCCTTGTACCCATCCCTCTGTACCGGCCGGATTGCTCATATTTGTTTGTGTCCATCCGGTTAATGCATTAATGTCCTCGAAGCCTTCTGTGAAAGCTTGTCCTTGTGCAAATTGCGCTGAGAAAGCCGCTGCTACAAGGATTAATGAAATTTTAGTAAACGTTCTTTTCATGTGAAATTGGTTTTAGTTATTATTATTTTTATAGTT
>JANOBN010000207.1:0-4894 GCA_031411675.1 Bacteroidota bacterium
CAAATAACAAATACAAATATCTATTTGACAACAATCCTTTACCACTATTCGTTTGGGACTTTGAAACCCTTAAAATCATAGATTGTAATATAGAATCCCTTATACTTTATGGTTATACGAGAGAAGAATTTCTTCAACTAACCATCAAAGATATTCGTCCGGAAGAGGACATAGTGAAAATCATTCAAGCCACAGAAAATGAAAGTACTTATGGTGAAATACATAAAAAAATGTGGCGCCATTTAAAGAAAAATGGAGAACTAATGTATGTAGAGGTTACTGGTCATCTTTTAGACTATAATAATAGAAGATGTTCTTTGTCACTTATTAATGATATCACTGGAAAAATTGAATTAGAAAAAAAACAGCTAGAACACGTTCAATTTATTGAAACCACGTTAGAGAATTTACCTATTGGTATAGCCGTTAATAAGATTAATAATGGATCAGCAACATTGATGAATCAGCAATTTTATGAAATATATGGTTGGCCAAAACAAGATTTAACTGATGTTGCTACTTTTTTTGAAAAAGTATATCCCGATGTCGAATATCGAGAAAAAATAGTCAGCCAAGTGATGGGTGATGTGTCTAGTAAAGACCCTAAAAAAATGAATTGGGAAGGCATTTCAATCACCACTCAAAACGGAACAAAAAAGATTATAAATGCAAAAAACATTCCCATTTATGATCAGAATCTAATGATTTCAACGGTAGTTGATGTTACAGAAAAATTCATCGCACAAAAGAGTTTACAACTAAGTAATGAGCGTTATCACTATGCAACCCTAGCCACTTCAGATGCTATTTGGGATTGGGATTTTGAAAACAACATAGTGTATAGAGCCGAAGGATTTAAAACCATTTTCGGATTTGATATAGAAGAGTTAAACTCACCAAATACTAGTTGGGAGAATTATATCCATCCCGATGATAAACATGCCGTGACAATAAGTATTAGTGAAATAATAAATAGTACCGGAAATTACTGGAAACATGATTACCGAATCATCAAACCAAACGGGGAAGTTGCATTTGTTCAAGACAGTGCCTATATCATTAGGGAAGAAAATAATACTGTAACTAGAATAATAGGTGCTTTACAAGATGTTACGCAACGAAAAAAAGAAGAACAACAACTCAAATTATTTGCATCAGTTGTTACTAACACTAATGACTCGGTATTAATTACAGAAGCGGAACCGTTTGATGAACCAGGACCACGCATTTTATATGTAAATGATACTTTTACTAAAATGACCGGCTACACCGCTGAAGAGGTAATTGGTAAAACCCCAAGAATATTACAAGGACCAAAATCAGACAAGGTAGAATTAGCACGTATACGAAAAGCACTTCAAAATTGGGAATCCTGTGAAGCAACAGTAATCAATTATAAAAAGAATGGAGAAGAATTTTGGATTAATTTTACGTTAAGTCCGGTAGCTGATGAAAAAGGATGGTTTACACATTGGATTTCTATCGAAAGAGATGTAACAAATCGTAAGAATGAAGAATTACAAAACGAACTTATAGCAGATATTAGCACCGTCTTTATTGAACCTTTAAAACTGCATGAAACATTAGACAGAACCTTACGTTATATTGCTGGTTTTGGCGATTTTTGTTTTGCTGAAGCTTGGTTAACTTCTACTGATCAAAATTCCCTGAACAAAATAAGCAGTCATGGGGCCACAGAAAATATGAGTTTATTTCTAGAAGAAACAAACTCAATAGACACTTCTATTGATGGAGAAGGTTTCTCAGGCATCGTTGCTAAAACTAAAGAAATAATTATTTGGGGAGATCTTGCAAACCAAAAACTACTTAGACGACGAGACGCTTTACTTAAATATGGTTTAAAAACAATGTTAGGATTGCCTTTACTTTGTAATAATGAAGTCATTGGAGTTCTTGCTTTTGGACTAGATTATGAAGTTATAGATACTGCTAAATACCTTAGCTTATTTAAAACACTGGGAGATTATTTAGGTCCCGAAATTAAACGCAAGCAATTAGAACTGGAATTGAAGCAAATGTTCAATTTTGCTCCCGATTTGATTATAATAATCGGTTTAGACGGTTTTTTTAAAAGAGTAAATCCCGCGGCATCCAAACTGTTAGGTTACACCCAAGAAGAGCTGTGTGCCGAACCTTACACATATTTTGTTCATCCTGAAGACAAAGAAAAATCTGAGAATGAGATTTCTAAATTGTTAGAAACTAATTTCACCTATAATTTTGAAAACAGGTACATCACTAAATCTGGCAAAATAAAATGGCTGTCTTGGAATGCCATTTATGTTACTGAAGACAATAATATTTATGCAGTAGCAAAAGATATAACTGATAACAAAGAATTAGAAAACTTACTCAAAAAATCCAATGAATTAGCCAGAATTGGAGGTTGGGAAATTGATTTACAAAACAATACTGTTTTTTGGTCTGATATTACTAAAGAAATTCATGAAGTAGCACCAGATTATATTCCAGACATACAAACGGGTATTAATTTTTATAAAGATGAAAGTAATAAAAATAGAATCACTGGATATATTGAACAAGCAATAAATACAGGGAAATCATGTGATGATGAATTCCAAATTGTCACAGCAAGAGGCAATGAGAGATGGATACGGGTTATAGGAGAAGCAGAATTAATAAATGGAAATTGCATCAGGATTTATGGAAGTTTCCAAGATATTACTGAAGGAAAATTAGCAGCGGAAAAAATTAAAGAAAGCGAAGCAAGACTAGCGGCTTCGCAGTCGGTAGCCAAAATAGGAAGCTGGGAAACCGATCTTATCAATCTTGATGTGATCTGGTCTGATGAAACATGCCGCATCTTTGGTGTTGAAAATCGTTTACCTCACACTACCCACGAAAATTTTTTAAAATTTGTTCACCCTGATGATAAAGAAAAAGTGGATAAAGCTTTTGCCGCTTCCTTTACAAGTGACTCAGTAAATTCCATAGAGCATCGTATAATAGCCGCAGATGGTGTTATAAAAGAAGTAGAAGAAAGATGGATCATTACAATAAATGAAAACAGTAAACCTATACTTGCTTTGGGCACGGTACAGGATATTACCGAACGAAAAAAAGCAGCAGAATCGGTAAAAAATACTGAGGAACGTAGAAAATTAATTATGAATTCTGCTTTGGATGCGATTATTTGTATAGACAAAGACGGAATGATTACTTTCTGGAATCCACAAGCTGAACAAATTTTTGGCTGGAATGAAAATGAGGTAATGGGCAAAGTATTATCCTCCATAATTATTCCTGAGCATTTGAGATCAATGCATGATAATGGAATGAAAAAATATTTAAAAACAGGAAAAGGAAAAGCACTTAACGTATTACTACAATTATCTGCTATTAGAAGAAATGGGACTGAATTTCCTATTGAATTAACTGTTTTACCCTTACGTCAAGATGAAGAAGAATTCTTTTGTGCCTTCATAAGAGATATAACAGAGCGCAAAGAAGCGGAGAAAGAAATTTTTAAAACAACAGAAGAGCTACATCAGCTAACAGACCACCTCCAAACCATAAGGGAAGAAGAACGCCAACGCATCGCCCGCGAAATACATGATGAACTGGGACAACAGCTTACGGCGATTAAAATGGATGCCGTCTGGATAGATAAACAAGTTCCAGACGATACATCGGCGGTCAAAAACAAACTAAAAAATATCATCGAACTTTTGGACGGAAGCCACCAATCGGTGCGAAAAATTTTAAACGAGTTGCGACCAGCCATGCTTGATGAACATGGTTTGTTGGAAGTATTGCGATGGCAGGGGCAGCAGTTTACTGAAAGTACGGGGACGCCGCTACATTTCATAACCAACCAAAGTACCATTACACTGCCGCAAGAAACGGCTACCTGCATTTTCAGGGTGTATCAGGAATCGCTAACCAATATTATGCGGTACGCCGACGCCAAAGCGGTAGTAAGTTCCTTGAATATTATCCAGGATCGCATTGTGCTGACCATTGAAGATGACGGAAATGGGTTTGATACAAAAAGGGCACAAAGCAAAAAAAGTTTTGGTTTACTGGGGATGAGAGAAAGGGTATTTTCCTTACATGGACAGTTTGACTTGATTTCATCACCCGGAAAAGGAACAAAAATTGTCATCAGTTTACCCATACCAATAGATAGCCACTAAAGGCTTTTCCAAAAAAAATGAGATTATGAAACGAATACTTCTGGCCGATGACCACACTATTATACGCCGTGGCCTGATACAAATATTAAAGGACGAATTCCCTACTATTGAAATTACCGAAGTCGGTGACGGAGCAGCTGTAATCAAGGAAGTAACCTCTCACGATTTTGACCTGGTGATTTCCGATCTGGATATGCCGGGCATGTCGGGGCTCGACGCATTACAGCAAATAAAACTTATCAAGCCCGATCTTCCTGTCTTGATACTAAGTATTTTTACCGAAGATCTTTATGCAGTTAGGGTATTAAGAGCCGGCGGTGCAGGTTATATAAATAAGAATGCAGCACCCTATGAACTCATTAATGCCATACGCCGTATTGCTTTGGGCAAGAAATACATTACCCCGGAAATAGCGGAAAAACTGCTGATTAATCTGGATACCAGCAAAAGACCGCATGAATTGCTGACCAACCGCGAACTTGAAATCCTAAAGCTGCTAGCCGAAGGAAAAACATTAACGCAGGTAGCACAGTCGCTGACCTCCGCCTTAACCACGGTAAGTACACACCGCAGCCGCATTATGGAAAAGCTCGGTCTGACCACCAACTCGGAGCTCACCCGCTACGCCATTGCCCATAATATTATTTCTGATATCCCGCTCTAAGACTCCGGGTATTTCCTTCCCACAGGGAAGTCATCGCTATTTTTTTTCCAAA
>JANOBN010000208.1:0-4367 GCA_031411675.1 Bacteroidota bacterium
CAAGATGTGAGCAAGGTAGAATTGATTTTTAAAGCGGGGTCTGCATTTCACCGGCATGCGTTTATTGCCACTCTTACAAATGAGCTGATTGATGAAGGAACATCCAAAAAAAAATCATCAGAAATTGCTGACCTATTCGACTTTTACGGTGCTTATCTTCAATCAGAATGCACGGTAGATTATTCTTCTATTACATTATTTTCACTGAATAAATTTCTTGAAAAAACGGTATCCTTACTTGTAGAAATTCTGAATGATCCGGTTTTTCCACAATTAGAAATCGATACTTATATTCAACAAGAACGACAACGATTATCAGTAAATCTTGAAAAAGTTGACTATCTATCCAGAAAACATTTTAATCATGCTATATATAAAAATCATATATATGGTTATTTTCCTTCTTTGCATCAATACGATGATATAAAGCGGGAAGATATCAATGCATTTTATGCATCCAATTATACCGGCGGTTTAAAATCTGTAATCATTTCAGGCAAATCCAATGTAACTATTGCCAACAAATTAACAGAATTGCTTAATCAGCTTAATTTTAGCAAAGAATCCGAGATTAAACCAATCTATCAGCTTGAGGATTATTTACCCTCCTCCTTACACATTGAAAAGGCCGGTGCCGTTCAAAACGCCATCAGAATAGGGAGACGACTTTTTAATCGCAGTCATCCTGATTATCCCAAGCTAACCGTTTTAAATACCATTCTTGGTGGCTATTTCGGATCAAGGCTTATGTCCAATATCAGGGAAGACAAGGGTTATACTTATGGGATTGGCTCCGGATTGGTTTCTCTGGACGAGGACGGTTATTTTTATATAACAACCGAGGTTGGAGCTGATGTTTGTGAGTTGGCACTTAAAGAAATTTATTCAGAAGTTGCACAACTGCAGGAACATCTGGTACCTGATGAAGAACTTTCTCTGGTAAAAAGTTACCTTTTAGGCTCATTTCAGCGAAGTGTTGACGGACCTTTTGCCATTGCCGACCGCTTTAAAACGCTCCTTCTTTCTGGATTAAACTATGATTACTTTAGGGGATATTTGGACACCTTGAAGACAATTAACAGCGAAGAGGTAAAGGCCCTTGCCGGAAAATACCTTTCAGCAACTGATTTTACACAGGTAATTGTTGGAAAAAAATAGTTGTAAAATAGCCCAATTTTTGCTAAGTTTGGAGCTTGTATATAAACCAGGCAAAAATGAAACGATTACTAGCAGTTTTAGTATTGACATTTGTATCATGCGGAACTTTTGCATCTCATATGATGGGAGGCGAAATAACCTGGAGGTGTAACGGCAATAATTATGTCTTTTACCTAAAAGTCTATCGTGATTGTCGGGGTACTACTTTTTCAAATACAACCCAGCAAATTACGGTTACCGGTCACCCTTCTTTAACCTTTATTAATTGTGCGCCTTACACACTTACGGATCTTTCCGCTCCAAATTGCGGATATAGTTGTGCAGACGCAAATCCACCTCAGGGAGCTACAGAAGAATATGTGTTTAAATCCGCTCCGGTAAGTCTTGGAAATTTCACTCCGCCCGCAACCGGCTGGATCTTTACCTGGAATCTTTGTTGCCGTAACAGCACGATTTTGAATTTAAATGGTCCGGGTGGTTTAGGGATGACATTAAGATCTAAAATGTTCTCTTATAACGGCCAATTAGCTACTCCCTGCTTTGACAATTCACCAGCATTTGCTGAGCGTCCGAGTTCATTTATCTGTTCCGGTTATTCTTTTACCTATAATCATACTGCAATTGATGTTGAATTTGACTCTTTAAGATATACCTGGGACAAACCTGCCGACGGGTCTGCCCCTGCTTTAACTTTATTGAATTATGCAAACGGTTACACCATTAACAATCAAATGCCCGGTTCACCTACTCTTGATGCAAATACCGGAGAAGTAAATATTTTTCCTGACACAAATAACCTGAGCCAGGGTGATTTTGTAACATGTGTCAGAGTAGATGCTTACAAGTGCAACATCAAAGTTGCTGAGATTTACAGGGAAATTCAGGTTGGCCTTTCCAATGCCTGCGGAACTATATTTGGAGGAACTCTGGATAATCCTCCTAAATTTCTGGATCCTGTAACTAACCTGCCGTATTTATCAATTAATGATACAATTATTGCGGGTGATTCCGCATTTTTCGCAATAAAAATTCAGGATTCTGATTTCAACATTAATCCGGTATTCGGGCTTCAACAACTCACGCTCGAAGTAGTTGGTCAGGCTTTGGATTCAGCATATTTTGCCGCACCTGGTTCAGGGTGCGGGAGACCGCCATGTGCAACCTTAAATAAAGTTACTCCCTATACGTTTAGTCCGGCGGATATTATCCGGATGAACTGGAAAACAAATTGCAATCATTTGCCCAGAAAACAAGGTTGCGTTTCATTATCCAATAAGTATACTTTCGTATTAAAAGCAAGAGACAATTTCTGTCCTGCCCCAGCAAGAAAAAATGTTACCGTAAACATTATTGTTGTTGAACCACCAAGACTACTTCCTCCAACACTCAGATGTGCGAGTGTAGATACACTCGGCCATGTGACCCTTTCCTGGACTCCTCCAACACCAAAGGATACGTTTAATGTGTTTTATAATTACCAGATTTTAAGAGCAAATAATCCTGCAGGACCATTTGTTACAATTGACAGTGTTTTAACCTATTTCTCCGGTTCTTATACCGATCTTTCAGTTAATGCGCAACAACAGAAATATTATTACTACATGCAAACCCGTTGTGGTTGCGACAGTTTAAAACTTTCTGATTTTACATCCGACACTCTTGAAACAATGATGGTAACCGGTAATTTTCTTACACCCGGAAGTCCTGTAGCTACTGTTGACTGGAATCCAATTGCCAGTCCGTTACCTGCAACAAACTTTAATGGTTATTATTATATATACAGAACTAACCAGGCTTTCAATACTACAGTATTCGTAGATTCTACGAACTCTATTCCTTTTCTTGATACTTTGCTGGGATGTATTGATAGCATCACCTGGAAGGTTGGAATTTTAGACAGTAGCGGATGCATGTCATGGTCAGCTTTAGGTGGTACTTCATTTACTAATGATACAGTAGTAGAGCCCCCAACAATAAATTGTGTTTCTGTATTGGCAAATGGCAATGTAACACTTGACTGGTCACCTCCGGCTCCTGCTGATTCAGGAAGGATATTTGGTGGTTATATGATTTACCGCTCTACCCCATCTCCTGCCGGGCCTTTTATTCGCATTGGTTCGGTTAATAATTACAGCACAAAAACCTACACCGATGCAACTGCAAATGTTTATAGTGGCGGTCCGTATTATTACTATATTACCACGTTAGACAGTTGTGGAATGATAGAGTCGGATTCCGCAGGCCGAGTTACACCGATGATCTTAAGTGCAGATACTTCAGGGGGCAATGGTAACGTATTACTTTCCTGGAATAATATTTACTTCCCATCACAGCCGGCTAATTATGAAGTATGGAAAAAAATAGGAAATGCTGTGGCGTTTAATTTTCTGGCTAATGTAAATAATCAAACTACCTATACAGACCCTATAACACTTTGTAAAGATTCAGTAACCTACCAGATAAGACTTGTTCACGCTACACCGGATGCCTGTATTTCTTACTCAAGTGTTGATGGTGATTCTGTTTTAATTCCTACACCTGTAATAGGACCGGTTGTACCAAGATGTTCTGCTGTTGCTCCTAATGGTGATGTAACAATTTGGTGGGAGACACCTACTGATACCGCAAGTTATTTCAAAGAGTATCAGGTTTATCAATCCACTAATCCGGCAGGTCCGTTTAATACATTGATCGGGACCATAAATACTTATAGTACGAACTCCTTTACTGATGCCAGTACAACTGCTAATACCCAGATAAATTATTATACAGTTGTAACAAGAGCAGGATGTGATGCATTGACACTTTTCAATTCAATACAATCGGATACAATTGCAACAATTAAGCTGAATGTATCCAATGCTACATTAGGATTAGCACAGTTGTCATGGAACGCGCCTCATACACCTCCTGCACCGGGAACAAATTCAAAATATGTAATTAAAAGACGTACGACCGGAATCGGACTTTATACTGTTATCGATTCTACTTCATCACTTACTTATAATGATTCTATCAAGCAATGCAATGTGCCTTACGAGTATACCATAGAGTTATCAAATACCCTTACATGTACTTCTGTTTCATCAGCCGCTAATGATATATTTACTTATATCGGAAACATTGTTCCTGCCCCTTCCCTGAGATGTGTAAATGTACTTCCTTCCGGAACTATTCAACTTACATGGGATACAACGGGTATGAATTTT
>JANOBN010000209.1:0-2351 GCA_031411675.1 Bacteroidota bacterium
AATCACTGATATTGATGAATTAATAAGAATTCTGTCAAAAATAATTGCAACTTCAAAAAACAGAACCCCTCGTTAACATCTAAAAATTTTCAAATCTTCAAATTAAAAAAAATATGAGCGAAAATATGAATCTCACATTAAAAGTATGGCGTCAGAAAAACAGCAGTGATAGCGGCAGACTGGTTGATTATAAAGTAGGCAGCATATCACCGGATATGTCGTTTTTGGAAATGATTGATATATTAAATGAGCAACTCATTGTTAAAGGTGACGATCCTATTGCTTTTGATCACGACTGCCGTGAGGGTATTTGTGGCAGTTGCAGTATGTTTATTAATGGACGTGCGCATGGTCCAAAGGAAGCTATTACAACATGTCAGCTTCATATGCGTTCTTTTAAAGATGGAGATACAATCGTAATTGAACCCTGGAGAGCAAAAGCCTTCCCGGTAATAAAAGATCTGGCTGTTGATCGTTCTGCTTTCGACAGAATCATTTCAGCAGGCGGATTCATTTCCGTGAATACAGGTAATGCTGTTGAGGCCAACACTATTCCAATACCAAAACAGGATGCTGATGATGCATTTAACGCAGCAGCTTGCATTGGTTGCGGTGCTTGTGTTGCCACTTGTAAAAACTCCTCGGCTATGTTGTTTGTATCTGCAAAAGTTTCACAGTTGGCATTATTACCACAGGGAAAAGTGGAGCGGGAGATGCGCGTTATTAATATGGTGAATCAAATGGATGAAGAAGGATTCGGAAATTGCACCAATACAGGAGCCTGTGAAGTGGAGTGTCCGAAAGGTATCTCATTGGAAAATATTGCACGTATGAATCGTGAGTATACTTCTGCACAGATTCTTGGCAGTTAATTTGCAGGCCGTGCCTGAACATAAATAGAAATGAAACGACTTTTAATATTGTTGCTTTTTTGTCTTTTGGCAAACGAATCGTCTTTTGCACAATTTATTTATGCTCCCTGTAAAGATCCATTGAAAGTAGAGAATATCACTTATTACTGCTATGAAGATTACGAGCCAGTATGCGGTTGCGATGGAAATACTTATCGGAATTATTGTGTTGCAGAAAATCAGTATGCATTAAACAGAGGAAATTACAACTTTGGCCCTTGTACTAATTTTGATTATGACCTCTCCCCGAATCAGGTTGTAGATTTTCTCAGGTTTAAAATTTATAAAAAGAAAGCCGGTTATTTTATCGTTACAATTTATGATGTATTCGGACACATCTATTTTACTAGAGTTTATGCTTATAATGATCTCAATGCCAAATACCTTCCATTCGAAATTACTGTTGGTGGATTTGAACAAGGTTTATATATAATGGAGATCATATCAGACAATGAACAGAAGATAAAAAAATTCTTCAAAGTAAATCTGAATTAACCCACCTACCCTATTTCCGTCATTTTTTGGGCAACATGTTGCTGTAAGGTCGGGAAAAATAGCGCAAATTCCTTGTCGAATAAATGATAGTCAGCCATCATTCCTTCAAAAGCTTTTTCCAGGTTAGATTCAAAACGGGTGCGGCGCGAAAGTCCGGTTAATGCTTTCAGTATTCCTTCCGGATGAATATAATTTCCCAACCAGTTGTCACGGCGCATATAACGATACATATACTGCGTTTTCTCCGGCATCAATGCAATATTTGCATCCAGTACTTTATATGACCTTTCCAGAAAATCTGCCAAATTCTCCTTATGATATTGATGCCAGTTGACTGCCAGATAGTGATCATAAATAATATCCAATGCAACCGGAGCATATTTGCTGACGTGTAGTCTCAGCCTTTCTTTACCCAGAGCAGTAACCGGATGACTATCCGTAAAAGTATCAATCATCCGGTGAAGCCGTATTCCGGAAACTATAGCAGGACTCAGATGAGAAAGCTGACTTCCTTTAACGTGGTCGGCAATAAAATTACCCAGCAGTAGCTCTTCATTATTGCCGGAAAGTGAAAGATGAGCCAGATAATTCATGTTAATTAAATCAAAGATCAATGATACAACAGCCTGCTTAATTAGCCTAATTTTGCCGCAATCGCAAATATTATGAACGAATCTGTCTTCTGGGTTGCCTTTAATGTCTTTATCCTGTTAATGCTGGCACTCGACCTGGGTGTTTTTCAGAAAAAAGAAAAGGTAATCACTTTAAAAGAATCGGTGAGGTGGATTGCGCTTTGGATAACCCTGGCAATGTTATTCAATGTGCTGATTTATTTCTGGAAAGGACAAGGAAAAGCATTAGAGTTCTTTACCGGCTACCTTATTGAGATGTCGTTAAGTGTGGATAACCTATTCGTTTTTATTGTGATATTTTCCTATTTCAATG
>JANOBN010000210.1:0-3400 GCA_031411675.1 Bacteroidota bacterium
AGAGGTTGTTGGCGGGGTAATGGCTGCTGATGCCTATCATCTAACCGGTACTCATCCGGAAGGCGAAGGTGCTTATCTTGGTATGTTGGATGCTTTGGAAGATGCCGGCATTGCCGCTGATAAAATTGATTATGTAAATGCTCATGCTACTTCTACTTCATTGGGGGATGAAAGTGAATTAAAAGCTATTGAAAGGGTGTTTGGTGTGGGAAGTAAATTAAATATTAGCGGCACCAAATCAATGACAGGTCATTTGCTTGGCGCAGCCGGAGCCATTGAAGCAATCATATCTGTTAAAGCTATTCAGGAAAATTTAGTGCCTCCCACAATTAATTCAGAAGAAGTAGAGCCCGAATGGAAAGATAAATTTAACCTTACTATAGGTACAGCTCAGTCAAAAGAAATTAATTTTGCAATGAGCAATACATTTGGTTTTGGAGGGCATATTGCTTCTGTGATTTTTAATAAATATAAATGATGATTAATAAAAGAAGCTATATATGATGAATCAATCTACATTCACTTTAGTAAATCCACAAAACGGAAATTTAGCTTTCAAGCTTTTTTCATTTGAAGATGGGGCTGCATTCGACCATGTTCAAAGACTCAATTATTATTCACTCATTTGGGTTAAGAGTGGACATGGAAAAGCTAAAGTTGATTTTTCAGAATTTGATTTTAGCGAAAGTATTATGTTTTCATTCGTCCCTTATCAGCCTTTCATGCTCATCGCTAACAAGGAAATGAAAGGAGTGGTATTGAATTTTCATCCTGATTTTTTTTGCATTCACAAGCACCACAAAGAGGTTTCCTGCAATGGGGTTCTCTTTAATAATGTTTATCAACCGCCTTTTATCTCTGTGGATCAAACGGCTGCAAATACCTTCAGTATGTTAATCGAACAAATGAAAATGGAAATGCAAAATCCGGATTTAGCACAATACGAGTTATTGGTTTCCTACCTTAAAATATTTTTGATTACTGCTTCTCGATTAAAGACAGCACAGCAACCAGAGGTTAAGCTAGCCGTAGCAGATACTCAGGAACCATTTATTCTTCAAACCTTAAAGGATGCCATAGAAAAGGACTTTAAAACAAAACACTCGGCAAGTGATTATGCTGATGCATTAAATATTTCCGGAAAAGCCCTTGCTAAAATAACCAAAACATATTTCAACAAAACGCTAACTGAACTGATAGCAGAACGCATAATCATTGAGGCCAAACGCGAATTGTATCTTACCAGTAAACCGGTGAAGCAAATTGCATACGAATTAGGTTACGAAGACGAACATTATTTCAGCCGCTTCTTTAAAACAAATGCTGATGTATCACCTCAGCTATACAGAGAAACTGTTGGGTTTGCTAGAGGAGAGGCATAATAAATCAACTACGTACTATCTTTAAGCAATGTTTAAACAAAGAATAAATAATACTTATTGAAAAAAAGCAGAATAAATGAAAAATATATTTGCTTATTTGAATATCTTTGAATTTGCAAAATTACGTACGGAGAGGCTTCTCATCAATATAACCGCGTAAAACGGGGGTCAAGTTTACAAATAATATTTTGAGGTTATCATAGTTCTTAAAACGTATGGAGAGGTGTTTTTATCACTTTTCAGCAAAAAGGCACCCAATTCCGTGGCATTCGTCAAAATTAATTTGTAACCCTATACACATCATAGAGCGCCATAAATTGAAACAAAATATGTATGTTTGTTTTTTATTACGCTTGCCCTGTTCTGCCGGGAACTAAAGTTATTTAGTATTATAAAATAACACCGTAAAAATGAAAATCAGACCAGAAGAATTAACTCAAAACGGTTATGTTCTGCTTGATAAGTTAGGACATAAAGATCTTGTACCCTTCATACGTACATATATGAAAAAACGGACAAAATATTCGATGTTTTATTACTTAATTAACTTTATTGTTTTTGGACTTGCAGGATATTTTTTTGTTGACGGGTATAATTTACCAATCTATAAGCTTGGCGTCAGATTTACTCATTTTTCATACGGGCTTGCTATTGCTTTTCTCTTAGTCCCACTTCACGAATACATTCACGTTTTAGCATACAAATCACAAGGTGCGACAAAAACTTCGTATGATGCTAATCTGAAAATATTCTACTTTATGGCTTTGGCAGATAAGTTTGTTGCTAATAAGAAAGAATTTGAAATTGTTGCACTTGCGCCGTTTAGTGTAATCACCACAGGTTTAATAGTGTTAATATTTTTTGTAAATCCCAAATGGACACTAACAGTTATTGGCACCTTATTAACTCATACTGCAATGTGTTCGGGCGACTTTGGACTTTTAAGTTTCTTTGAATTCCATAAAAACAAGGAGGCAGTAACTTATGATGATGTAGAAAACAAAATATCATACTTCTATGGGCGAACCATTGAAAGCAAAATGAACATCTAACAGCTTGAAAATAATGAAGACAAAAATAAATATATTTTATTGGTTTGCATTGTTTGCTTTTTGTTTTATTGCATATCAACAAGTGATTGACAACATTAGACCAAATTACAATGGAAATAATTTGACAGTAAAATACTTATTAGGAATTGCACCTAATTTTTTTCCTGCCATTGGAATACCTGCCTTGTTTGTTATTTTAATACCACAAATGAAGCTGTCTAATAGATGGTTTTACCAAAACAAACACATAACAGCAAATATAATTTCACTAACAGGGCTTATATCGTGGGAATTTATTCAGATTACGTCAAAAAAATTACACTTCGACTGGAATGATGTTCTTTGGACAATTTTAGGTGCCTTTGTTTTTCAATTTATATGGACAATAACTCCCGACAGATATAAAGAATGAAGAAGCATAAAGAAAAACGACCATTAACCGTGCGTTAAAAAAATTAGCGGTTCTATGGTTAAATAAACATTCGCAATTTGTATCAAGTAGATTGCCTGCAAACAGTTTTAAGCTAAGATCCCGAAGCTTCAATACGCCAACTACTTTTGGCAGCAAAATATCAGACTTGCAAAAATCATTAGTATTTAAACGGTTTTGCTGTTATATATATAATTGCTTTTTGGTTTATTTGCTATTAATTAATAATTGATTATATCCTGACCAATAATACAGGAAATTATTACGACCCGACAATTTACTCGCGGTGTAACTGAATTGAATTACCTAGTGGACAAACAATAATATCGATTTTTTAAGTAGTCATTGGCCCTTACCGCGTTTGAACATGATGCATCTATTAATTCTTCAATTACATTGAAATTAATAAAAAGAGGCCCTGAATTAGCTCTTGACTTGTACTAAATGGAATAACAATTCCAGCTTGAATATATTTCAGGATTTAATGATATCCGGACTTTTGAACTTAAAATAGCTTCCGGAGGTCAATAAATGGC
>JANOBN010000211.1:0-2160 GCA_031411675.1 Bacteroidota bacterium
ACTATTGAATTCAACAAAAATTATCTGAGTATTTTAGTCGGCATTTTAGGGACCACGATATCACCTTATTTGTTCTTCTGGCAGGCATCGATGGAGGTAGAAGAAATGAAACATCGGAAAATACATCTCGTTGTGAATAAAAAAATAATTCATGATATGAAACAGGATGTTGATTTTGGAATGTCATTTTCAGGTTTGGTAATGTTTTTCATTATCCTTACCACAGGTACTGTTTTATTCAAAGGTGGCATACATCAGATTGACACGGTGGAACAGGCAGCACTTGCATTAAAACCACTTGCAGGCGATTTAGCCTATCTGTTGTTTGCAATTGGAGTAATAGGCACCGGTCTTTTAGCTATTCCAGTTTTGACGGGTTCACTTTCTTATATTGTTACAGAAACATTTGGATGGGAAGAAGGTCTGGATAAAAAGTTTCATGAAGCCAGAGCATTTTACATCATTATTGCAATATCATTAATGCTGGGTTTATCATTAAATTATGTTGGTATTACGCCTATAAAAGCTCTTATTTATTCAGCGATATTGTATGGAATTACAGCACCGGTGTTAATTGCAATTATCTTGCATATCTCCAATAATAAAAAGATAATGGGCGAATATACTAATGGCAAAGTTTCTAATATCTTAGGATTCTCTGCATTAATAATTATGACTGTTGCTGCAGTAGCTTTAATTTATCTGCAATTGAAGCCCGCTTAAGTTCAAACAGAATTTTTCAACAGCAATTCTATGCTCAAGTCAATACCAAGTTTAAAATAATTTGAAAGCCTGATAATTGAGACAACTAACTACCTTTTTTATCAAATGCATTTCTTACCTGTATCCGGTAACAAAGAAGCTACCTACGGAACTAAACGGAACAGTGGAAATCACCTGGCATAACGGAAAAAAACTGCTGGATTCCCGTAACACTAATTATTCTTATGGTTCACTTCAGCGAATATTAAAATTCGGATTAGAGCAAATTGATTTACAAAATGTAAAAGAGGTATTGTTGCTTGGACTGGGTGGTGGCAGTGTGATAGAAACATTACGAAATGACTATCACTATCAGTATAAAATAACTGCTGTGGAGATGGATCGTAAAGTGATAGAAATTTGCAACACAGAATTCGGTATTTCACCAAATGATTTTCTGGAAATCATCCATGATGATGCATTCCATTTTGTTAATCACGTACAAAATTTTTACGACTTAGTTATTATTGATCTGTTTATCGATAAAAAAGTGCCTGAACAATTTTTAACCAATGAATTTCTGAAAAAAATGGAATCACTAACTGCTCCTTCCGGATTTATCATCTTTAATGCATCTTTAACACCTGCTGAAATAAATAGTACCCAATCTGCCACTGCTGTTTCCAATACCAAAATGTCCTATCAGACGTTCCATCTTGTAGAAGGAACAAATACCTTAATCATTGGACAAAAAAAGCTACAGGATTAATTTAATCAACCATTTTAATTTTAAAAAATAGCAATAATTAATATTTTTTCTAACTTTACAAATATGAAGAACATTACCAAAAAGTATTCAAATGGTGAAATAACGATTGTCTGGAAACCGGATTTGTGCATTCATTTGGCAATATGCGTAAGAGGTTTGCCGGATGTATTTGATAATAAGAAAAGCCCCTGGGTAACACCGGAAAATTCCACTACTGAAACAATTACACAACAGGTTGATAAATGCCCGAGTGGGGCGTTAAGTTGGTATAGAAATGATGCATCCGGTGAGGAAAAAGAGGTTACTGCAGAAAACATATTAGAAGTAACAAAAAATGGTCCCCTTCTGGTATATGGCAATATCATTATTAAGGATAGTGAGGGCAATGAAACACGCAAAAACAAAGTAACTGCTTTCTGTCGGTGTGGACAATCTTCCAACAAGCCATTTTGCGATGGCAGTCATACCAAAAACGGTTTTCAGGGATAAGTAATTACTTTATCCAAAAGGTATTTTAATCAGGATTTCTTCCAGGTTTTATAACCGCACCCTTTAATGTGATTATCAAGTGTACATGATTAGTCATGATAACCATGGCATGAACCATTAATCCTTCTTGTACCTGAAAATAGCGTTAAGTATTGGGAAGGATTTGGCAATATTCCTGCTTGATAAAAACCTCGACCCAA
>JANOBN010000212.1:0-2384 GCA_031411675.1 Bacteroidota bacterium
CCTATCAATCCGGAAAAATACCTGCTTTGAAAAAATGAATAAAAAGTATTACTTTTATGTCAAATTTAATAACATGAAAAAACATCTATTCCTTATTTGTTCACTGATCATTTTGATTACCGGAACTTCCTTTAAACCACCTGCTGTAACGGGTTATCAGCCCGGCGATGTAGTCATGGATTTTAGTTTAAAGAGTGTTAACGGTAAAATGATATCGCTTGCAGGCTATGATAATGTCAAAGGAGCAATTGTGATATTTACTTGTAATCATTGTCCTTTTTCACAGGCTTATGAAGACCGTATTATTGCTATGCACAACAAATTTGCAACTAAGGGTTTTCCTGTGGTAGCTATTAACTCCAACGATAAAGATTTAGTACCCGAAGACAGCTATGAAGAAATGATCAGCCGTGCAAAAGAACATCAATATCCTTTTGAATATATTTATGATGAAACACAGAAAGTAGCCAAAGCATTTGGTGCTGCCCGCACACCTCATGTGTTTATTGTTTCAAAAGAAAAAGCTGGTTTTGTTATGAAATACATAGGTGCTATTGATGATAATACCGATGATGCAAAAGCGGCTACCAAGCACTATGTAGATGATGCTGTTAACTCTTTAGTTAAAGGTGAAGATGTGGCAGTTAAAACAACCAAGGCAATTGGCTGCACTATTAAGTGGAAGCAATAAATTAAAAAAAATGCAGGTTGACAACTTTTATTGTTAATGATAAAAAAGACGCCGCAAAATAATTTGCGGCGTCTTTTTTTTATGTAGTGCGGGAATCAATATTATTCATCCTCTTTCATATTATGATACACATTCTGCACATCATCATCCTCTTCTATTTTTTCAATTAGGTCGTGAATTTCTTTATGATTAGCTTCCGGCACATCAGCATAACTGGAGGGAATTCTGTCTAATTCTGCACTGATGATAGTAATCTTTCTTTCTTCCAGTGCCTTTTGCATTCCTCCGAAATCGGTGAATGAAGTATATATATAAATGCCGTCTTCTTCCTGTGAAATTTCTTCAGCGCCTACATCAATCAACTCCAGTTCCAGATCTTCGACATTTACTCCTTCAGGAGATATGCGGAAAACACCTTTGCGGTCGAATATAAAATCAAGTGAACCTGTTTTACCCAAAGAGCCATTAGACCGGTTAAAATAAAGTCTGATATTCGCTACCGTACGCGTTGGATTATCGGTGGCAGTTTCTATTAAAATGGCAACCCCATGAGGTCCGTAACCTTCATAAACAATTTCTTCCAGTCCTTTTTCATCTTTATTTGCTGCTTTATGTATGGCAGCTTCAATCCTTTCTTTAGGCATGTTCACTGCTTTCGCATTTTGCATCACCATACGCAAACGCGGATTGCCATCAGGGTTGGGCCCTCCTGCCTTTACTGCTATAACAATCTCTTTTCCGATCCGCGTAAATGTCTTTGCCATTTTTGCAAATCGGGCATACATTTTATGTTTTCTTTTTTCAAATGCGCGACCCATACTTTGTGAAATTATATATTCTAAATTATAAATTCTAAATTGATTCTAGTTAATATTTAAAAGTTAATCGTTATTAGTAATTAGTTATTGGTTAATGATTATTCGTAAATCGTATCCCGATAGCTATCGGGACGTAATTTGGTTTTAAACGTTGAATCTGAAATGCATTACGTCACCATCGCCTACAATATATTCCTTTCCTTCTACTGATAATTTACCGGCATCTTTACATGCTTGCTCCGATCCCAGTGTTACAAAGTCATTATACTTTATTACTTCTGCTCTGATGAATCCTTTTTCAAAATCGGTATGAATTACTCCAGCTGCCTGCGGTGCTGTCATGCCTTCATGTATAGTCCAGGCTCTAACTTCTTTTACGCCTGCAGTGAAATAGGTTTGTAAATTCAATAAGCGATACGCTGTTTTAATCAATTTACTTACTCCGGAATCATTCAAGCCCAAATCAGAAAGAAATGCCTGTCTGTCTTCAAACGATTCTAAAAGTGCAATATCTGCTTCAATGGCGGCTGCAATAACCAACACTTCTGCTTTTTCATTTTTAACGGCTTCCCGAACCTGATCTACATATTTATTACCGGTAACAACAGAAGCCTCATCCACATTACATACATACATCACCGGCTTATCTGTAAGCAGGTAACAATCTTCCACAAATTTTTTATCCTCTTCCGACAGGCCTGCAGCTCTTGCAGACTCTCCTCTTTCAATTGTTGCTTTAAGGGTCATCAAAACCTCATAGGTTTTCTTTGCATCCTTATCATTACCAATTTTAGCTATCTTTTCTACGCGTTGAATCTTCTTTTCTACCGTTTCCAGGTCTTTTAGCTGCAGCTCCAGATCTATTACTTCCTTAT
>JANOBN010000213.1:0-11788 GCA_031411675.1 Bacteroidota bacterium
CCGCTCCTGAAGTGGCAGACTGGGTGAAGCGGCAAAGTACATTCACCATGAATTACCTAAATGCAATTCCTTTTCGGGATAAAGTGAAAGATCGGATTACACAACTTGTCAATTATCCTAAATACGGTATTCCAACACAAGTAGGGACTAAAACAATTTTTGCCAAAAACGACGGACTGCAAAATCAGGCGGTTTATTTTGCTCAGGAAGCAGGGAAAGAACCAGTTGTTTTTTTGGATCCTAACACGTTGTCAAAGGATGGGACTTCAGCAATTACCATACTTGATTATTCAAATGATGATAAATACGTTGCCTATGCAATAAATGAAGCAGGCAGTGACTGGCAAACAATTCATTTTATGTCAATGGATGGCAAGAAGCTGGATGATGAATTAAAATATGTTAAATTCTCCGGTGCAGCATGGAAAGGTAATGGAATTTATTATTCAAGATATCCTGACGCCGATGAAGCTACACGATTGTCTAAGAAAAATGAAAATCATCAAGTTTGGTATCATACTTTAAATACTCCACAAAGCAGCGATGTTCTGGTATATAAAAATGAAAAGGAGCCGTTAGTTTATTATGGCGCACAGGTTACCGATGATGAGCATTATCTGATTATATATATATCCAAAGGAACTTATGGTAAGGAGCTATTATATAAGGATCTGCGAAAGCCTGCTCCGGAATTCAGTGTTTTATTTAAAGGATATGAAAACGAATATTCCGTGTTAGGAACTGATGGTGATGATATGTTGATTCTTACTAATGACGGAGCAAAAAATAATTATATCATTCGTTTAAATCCTGCACAAAAGGAAAAGATGCAAGTGGTGATACCGGAAACAAAGAATAAGATGGAAAGCGCCACCATGGCGGGCGGTTGCCTTTTTTGTAATTATCTGGAAGACGTCAGCTCGCGTATTTATCAATATGATTTAGCAGGAAAATTAATTTCGGCATTGAAACTTCCCGGAACATATGGAACTGTCGGAGGCTTTAGCGGAAAGCAGAATAGTAAAGAGACATTTTTCTCGGTAACCTCTTTTACTTATCCAACAGTAGTTTTTAAATATGATATTAATACCAAGCTCTATGAACCGTTTTATAAATCGGAACTGAAGTTTAACCCGGAAGATTTTGTTACTGAGCAGGTCTTTTATCCTTCTAAAGACGGAACTAAAGTCCCCATGTTTATCACATATAAAAAAGGATTAAGAAAAGATGGTACTAATCCGACATTGCTTTATGCTTATGGAGGATTTAATGTTAATCAGAAACCTGCCTTTAGTGCCTCCAGAATAACGTGGTTGGAACAAGGTGGAATATTTGTGCTTGCCAATATTCGTGGAGGCGGAGAATACGGGGATGTATGGCATAAAGCCGGAATGCTTAATAAAAAGCAAAATGTTTTTGATGATTTTATTGCTGCTGCCGAATATCTTATTGCAAATAAATATACTTCCTCCGCTAAACTTGCTATACAAGGCGGGTCAAATGGCGGATTGCTGATAGGTGCAGTAAGTAATCAACGCCCGGAATTATTCAGAGTTGCAATACCACAGGTTGGAGTATTGGATATGTTGCGTTATCATAAATTCACTATTGGTTGGGGATGGATAGTAGAATATGGCAGCAGTGACAGTCTTGCTGATTTTAAAAACATTTATAAATATTCTCCATTGCACAATATCAAAACAGTAAAATACCCGTCAACACTTGTGACCACTGCCGATCATGACGATCGTGTAGTGCCCGCTCATTCCTTTAAATATATTGCTGAATTACAATCCAAGCAGCAGGGTACAAATCCTGTACTTATTCGCATTGATATAAAAGCAGGTCATGGCAGCGGTAAGCCGATCGGTAAAGTGATTGAAGAGGTGGCTGATATATATTCTTTTTGCTGGAGGGAAATGGGTGTAACACCAGTTTATAAATAAGATTGCATCAGTTAAATTCAAATAAAACACTTAATTTAAACGCTATTCCCGCAACAGGACGCTGTGCAATAACTTCATAATTGTTGTTTTCGGGATTTCGAATGGCTCCTGTTATATATAATTTTTTGTTGTGAAAAGGGAGCTCTTGTGTGACAGAAATTTCGGAGTAACGGAAAGGCTTTAGCCAATATGCATTATCGGAGGTGAGATACCGGTGGCCCGTATATCCGGTGCTTGCCTGTAAGGTTGATTTACGATAACTCAATGTACCGTTGATTTTCCACGTTATTCTGGGCACATACAATAATTGATTTTCATTTTTAGATTTAAGAATAGCGCCTGGAGTATGCATCTTAAAAAGGAAAACGTCAACTTCATTTTCAGTAACATCTTTGGTAGCTAACGTGTATTGAAATAATCCGTTTAAGGTTGCCTTCCAATGCCGGAAGGTATAAGTTTCTTTTACTGAAAGTTCTGTACCACGACTTAAAATCTGATTTTCATTTACCGGCGAATAGATATTGTCAGATCCCGGCAACCATTGAATATAGTCTTTAACATACAGGTAAAACAAACCTGCGGTAATTTCAGAAGCAACTTTTGAAGTATGCTCTTCATAAGTAATAAATACATCGAGCTGATGCCCTTTTTCCGGCTTTAACTGTGAATTGCCTCCCGGCCGCCAGAACTGATCATTTAAGGTAGGGTTTCGGTAAACACCGGCAATATTTGCATTTAGTTTAACTGACCTGTTGATTTTATAAGAAGCACCAACGGATGGAATTAGCGGTGCAGCATTTTTTATGGAAGGATCATATCGTAGAGAAAACTGAGTTAAACTGTTTTTACGTGGTAACTGATAGTTTATATATAGCGCAGATTGCACTGCCTCATGTCGGGAAGGATAGCCTTGAGTAAATAATTGCGTACGACTATTGACAAAGGCGCTTGCAAACCGATAGAAGGATCCGATAAGCAATACGCTTTTTTGAAAACGATAACGCCATTCTGCTGATCCCTGAAAACTTTGCCCGCTACTTTGGTCAGAGAGTGAAATGAGAGGATCCTCATATTTTATTTTATCATCGAGCATACCAACACTTACCATATATCCGGATTTATTTCCTTCATGCTGCCATCTGGTAACTAATCGTAATTGATTATCATGTTGTACCTGTTCACTGATTTTTGAAGAAGAAGATAGTAGTGGCGGCGTTTCATGTCGTGCAGTTAACAACATAAAATGACAACTGATCAAATCTTTTTTTTTTAACCAGGTGATTTCTTGCAGTAATCCATTCTGAAAATAGGCTGCATGTGGCTGTTTGTAGGAAGAGTTGTTTCCTGCTTCCTTTAACTGATAATTATTCTCTGCATCATGTCGGTAAACAGCAGATTTTAAACTCACATTGCTGTTGCTATAGGAAATTTTCATTCCTTCTTCAAAATCATTAAAACTACTGACATTATTCATGGTGCGCAACTGCAAACCTTTGTTGAATGCAGGGGCTGAGCTCATATTAATAGTACCACCAATTGCATCACTGCCGGAAAGTGAACCATTGCCGCCGTATTGTATTGCAACTCTTTCTGTAAAAAAAATAGGCATCTGTGACATATCATACAATCCAAGTGTCGGCGTGTTCAGGTTAAGTCCGTTCCAGCTGATGTTGCTCTGACTGGCAGATGTTCCTCTTATTGAAATGGTAGCAAGCCGTCCTCCGCCGTTATCTTTAATAAATGCACTGCTTTTGATGTTTAAAAGTTCCGCTAAAGAAGATAATGTAATACGATTAATAGCAGCGGTGTCAATTATTTCTGTGCGTGATGTCTGTTCCAGGTTTTTAATCCGATAATCAATGATATTAACTTCTCTGAGCTGAACAGAAGAATCCTGTTGAGCTGACAGCGCACCCAATTGAAATAAAAAGAAGAATAACAGTAATGGCTGTTTCATTAATTTCGAAGCAATGCTTCAGACAGCCGGTGAAATAAAATTTCCGGAACGAATTTTTACCCCACCGCCTTTTCTCCGAAAGCGTAGTGCATGAAAAAAGCAGGTCTTCTGACTTACCGATCCTGTTACACCTTCCCGTTCACAGAACAGTGGTTTTAGTAACAGTTGCTAATGCATACGGCTTACAGCAGCGGGAACTGTTCACGAATCCTGTTTTCAGTCACGTGATTCCCTATTAATCCGGATACCGGAACTTCTTTCAGCATCAAAAATAACTAAAACCGACGAATGTTAAGAGCAATTTTGGCGAACATTAATCTTACTGATTGTCTTTATGTATTTTCACAACGTTAAAAAATGAGCATGCAAACATTGCTGAGGGAGGCACAGGAAGGAAACCGAAGGGCATTGGCAAGGCTGATTACAGCTGTTGAAAATGAATCGGCGGGCTACCTTACATTGCTTCAGAATCTGCCAATAAACAGTAAGGTTCCGGTAATTGGAATTACAGGCCCACCAGGAGCAGGTAAGAGTACGCTTATTAGTGCACTCATAAAAAAAATAACGGAAGATTCACCCACAACAAAGATTGCTGTCCTTGCTGTTGACCCATCATCACCTTTTACCAGGGGAGCATTGTTAGGTGACAGGCTGCGGATGAATGAACATTTTAACAATCCCAATATATATATCCGTTCTCTTGCCACACGAGGTGCATTGGGTGGATTATCGGCCCGGTCAATTGAAGTTACTGATGTTTTACGATCAGCAGGGTTTGATTATATCATTATTGAAACAGTTGGTGTAGGACAATCGGAAGTAGATATTGTTTCACTGGCTGATATCACCATCGTTGTTTTAGTACCGGAGGCAGGTGATGAAATTCAGACCATAAAATCAGGCATCATGGAGATTGCCAATATTTTTGTGGTGAACAAGGCTGATCGCGAAGGAGCAAATGTTATGTTGAAAAACCTGTTTACTACATTGCATGAACGGCCGGCATCAGACTGGCCTGTGGAGGTGGTGAAGACCATTGCAAGCACGGGAAACGGAGTAGAGGAGTTACTTGCTGCTATAGGTAAGCAACTTACAGGTCTTCCATCTCGCCGTCATCAACTTCTTTCCCATCAGGCATATCGATTGATTCAGCATTACCGAATGAAAGATATTACCATAGAGAAACTGAGTACTTCTTTAAAAGATTTTGATGTGGAAGGTAATTTTAATATTTATTCATTTGTGGAAAAATTTCTGCAGGGAAAATAATTTATATCAAACGCTATACATTTTTTGTTTGTCAATACAACGGGTAATTGCTTTTTGATATCCTGCAATCGAAACACTATCCAGTGAATATAAAACAGCGCGCTGATAATCTTCTACCGCTTCTTCATATTTAGACTGCATCTCATTCATCATTCCAAAAAGAAAATAGATGTCGTTTTTTGCAGCCGCAGTTGTCTCCAGTGATTTATTCAACATCGCTGTCATCTCCGTATAACGCTCTTGTCGTAACAATGCTTCGGCATAATATAAATAAGTGCCGGTAAAATCAGGAGCAAGTACCATTGCTTTTTTAAAATGATCTTCAGCAGTTATGGGCTCAATAAAATACCGGTCATAAATATGTCCTAATAAAGCATGTGCTTTTCCGGCATCGCGGAAACGTAAAAGACAATCCTGAAGTAAAGACGCTGCTTCACCTGCCTGCTTCTCCTGGATCAGGAGTGTGGCGGAATAAATCAGTTTTTCTGCGTCGAGATTAATCATTTACAATAGGAAGAAACAAGATACTATAAAGAAAAGCAATTCACATTTAAGTAATGGTAAATGTTAGTAAAAATTCGGTGAACGTTAATTAATCTTCCGCATACCATAATGATGAAATAAAAAGAAGCTGTTAAAAAATGCCATTATTGTTGCACCTGCCTGTGATTCAGGTGTATCTTCCATCACCATACTTAGCAATAAAATTACCAAAGCGGAAGTATATAAAAGGTCGGTTTTTTTACGCAGACGAAACCAGGGATAAAGCATGGCAAAAATAAAATAGCAACCGCCAATAACACCGAATGTGATAAACATAGTAAGGTATTCATTGTGTGCCCGCAAACGAAATTCATTTGTTAGCGGAGAGTTTGTTTCATTGTAGGCAAGTGCAAATTCATTTTTAATATCACCTGTTCCTGTTCCGGTAATTGGGTGCTTTCGGAATATATAATATCCTGTTTTCCAGAATTCAAATCGTTGCATGATAGAATGTCCGGATGGATTGCCGGAATAATAATAACTGCGGTATTCCCAAGCCAGTTGTTTCATGCGAATGGAAATGGAGCTTCCATGCATGAAATCAATATTGGCAATACCATTTTCTATTGCTTTTACTTCTTCATTGCTCAGGCTGTTTACCCCGGCAGCATCACGCGGAATATTTTTGGATGCCAGAAAACGAATGAGCGTTGAATATAATGGCTGATTTGCAAGATCATTTCCTTTATATTTTAAACTACTGCGCAGGTTCCATGCAGAATCTAACTCCTGTTCACAGATGTTAATCCATACAGGGTGATTATTTTCCTCTTCATAATTTTTCAAATCGTGCACATAAGAATTCCCCAATGCTGTTTTTTTTAGCAACATTGTCTCATTGATAGTTGTTTTTTTAACGGAGGAAATAAAAAGGTAGTCGAATAAATTTATTCCTGCTACAAAACAGCTTGCAAAAAACAAAACAGCAAAAACACGCAGGAACAATTGCTTGCTTTTCCATGCAGAAACAAGAATTGCAGCAATACTAAACAATAGTAAGATACAGATGCCGGTTAATGATTGAAGGATGAACAGAAATACAATGAACCAGGCAGCGAGCAATAATAATCCTGTTCTTGCAAATGTTTTCTTTTCACGCCTTAGCAAATAAACAATAATTACCAGGCACATACAGATGATTAGCGATAACCGGATGTGAGAAATAAAAACGGAGATATCTCTGATGTCGCGAACTTCAACAGAAGCGTACCCCAGCCAGACTGCAGTAGAATAGAGTGTGGAGACCAGTGTGGAAAGTAAAAGAATCTTTAAAATAAGATTGAATTTATTTACCGGTAGCGGAGGCATTGTGCAAATTACCAGCGGTAAGATGATCAATGGCATTTTTACACGAAGGTCATCAATGGCATATTTAAAATCTGTAGTAAAAAACAGGCCGGCAATATGCATAATATATATTCCTGCAATAACCATAAAAACCGGATTACTATAGGCAGATTTTAATTTCTCTTTAATGTTACCATCAAACAACCAGGCACCTGCTAAAATAAATTGCGATAAGCTGATTAGTAAAATCCACAAAGGCATCCCTGCAACCAAAGCAGCTAATCCAAATAAGTACAAGTGAGGAATAACTTTACGCAAGAATGGCATAGATCAATTCAATAACAGAAAAGCAACAACATTCATCAGGGCTTATAGTAACGGTTTATTATAGAGTTATAAACCGCAGTATCACTAAGTGATTTAATAGCCATTTGTATTTCCGGATCATGGCGGAAGTTATTTTCTACTCTCCCATTCTGATAATAATAACGGGAAGTAATTTCATTTTCCAGAAATTCTGTTATTTCTGCTTTGTGCAAAGTAAGGTCTTCCGTTTTATCATGTGCCAGTTTCTTTTTTACCGCTTCAAAAGAAGTAGCAATGGCATCATAATATTTTTCTTTTTCAGCCTGTGCTTTTAACTCATCAAGCTTCTTTTCACTTTCGGTAGTATAATCATATTCTTTTGCCGATAACCAATTACGGAAATCAGCATACTGTTCATCGGTAAGAGAAAAGCTGCGTGCATCAGCAATTGAAGAATGCTTTAATCTGAATTCTGTTGCATAATCAAACATAAGATATTTGGTAATCAGGCTGGCTGATATAGGACTGTATTCCGGCACTTCCAGTGCATAATCCGGATTGATTCCACCACCATCAAAAACCACTCTTCCCTTTTTTGTTTTAAATGGGTTCATTAAAGAATCCGGAACCTTGCCTACACTGCCATCAGGATTACGATGGGTATAATCAAGAGCCTGAATGCAACGACCACTGGGGATATAATATTTTGAGGTAGTAACTTTTAACTGTGCATTATAAGATAACGGCCGTGTTGATTGTACCAATCCTTTTCCAAAAGTACGTTGACCAATAATTACTGCACGATCCAGATCCTGTAAACTACCACTCACAATTTCTGCTGCAGAGGCGGAGCCGCTGTTTACAAGCACCACCATCGGTGTAATAACATCAGTACTGTTATTTAAGGTGCGGTAGGTTTTATTAAGATCTTTTACTTTGCCTTTAGTGCTTACTACTTCCTGTCCTTTATCAACAAAAACATTTACCACATTTACTGCTTCATTTAATAAGCCGCCCGGGTTACTGCGGAGATCAAGTACAATTCCTTTAAGCGTATTTTTCTTTCGCAAATCTTCAACGGCATTCTTCACTTCCATTCCTGCCTCTTCTGTAAAGCCGGTCAATCGAATGTAGCCAATGTTTTTATCAAGCATTCCATAATAAGGAACATTTTTTATTTTGATTTCTTCCCTTACAATGGATTTTACCAGTGGAGATGCCTCACCCATGCGTGATATTTTTACCATTACCGTTGATTTGGGTGTACCTTTCAACATCCTGCTCACGTCATCATAATTTTTTCCGGTAACATTTTTTCCATCAATCTCCAGTATACGATCACCTGCCATTATTCCTGCTTTTTGTGCAGGGAAACCTTCATATGGGTCAGTGATGATTACATTTTCATCACGTTGTCCGATCAATGCACCGATGCCACCATATTGTCCGGTTGTGAGATAACGATAATCTTCCAGCTCCGATTCAGGGATATACTGTGTGTATGGATCCAGTCCTGCAAGCATAGAATCAATACCACGTCTTACCAGTTCAGATGGATCGGCAGGATCTACATAATATATATTCAGTTCGCGAAACAGTGTTGTGAAAATATCAATGTTACGGGAAACCTCGAAGTAATTATCATCAGCGCTTCTGAATGAAAATAATGCAATAGTACCGCAAACAAGGAGTACAATAATCGAGGTAAAAATCTTTTTCTTCTTCAACATTTTATTTCTTTAATAATATCAGCAATGGTTATATTGATGTGTTGGAAAGTTAATTGCAAGCTATTATGGTACCGGATCATAACCATGTCCGCCCCATGGATTACAGGATATAAATCTTTTTAAAGTTAACCATCCGCCTTTAAAAGGACCATATTTTTTTAAGGCTTCTGCACCATAATCGGCACAGGTTGGGGTATAACGACAGGCCGGCATCAAGTAAGGAGATATTGCACCCTTGTATAACTTAATAAGAAGGAGCAGGAATTTATTCAGCAGCCACATTGTGTATTTGTATCAAACGTTGTAAAAGTAGAATTATTTTTTCTTGTGTTTCTGCAAACGTTAAGGGTGTTTTCGACTGAACAATGAACAGAACTGCCAGACTTTTCTGCGCATTATCCACCACCAGTGTCAGCTCCTGTTTATTCAGGCGATACGACTCTCTTACCAGTCGTTTCATGCGGTTACGATGTACTGCATCATGCATAAACCGCTTCGGAACAGAAACGGCTATTTTCACCGGATGTCCTTTAGTGTAAGGAGTTTCCATCCATACCATTCGTATCGGATACTGCTTAATGGTTTTGCCGGATACAAATAAGGCATCAAAAAGTTTGCGGCTTTTAATGCGTTCAAAGGCAGGAAAGGAGTTGGGTTTAGCAGAGGATACCATAACACATTCAGGCATTTATCCCTCTGGCAGCATGCAGAAAGATTACTTATTATTTTTTTTCAGGTAATTCTCAATACTCATCGTCATTGAAGGCGCTTCCGGTACCGGAGCCTGTATATCCAGATTTAGTCCTGCCTCAATAACAGCATGAGAGGTAGTGTGTCCAAAAGCTGCAATAAGCGTAGTATTCTGTTTGAAATCAGGGAAATTCTTGAATAGGGAAGTAATTCCTGCCGGACTGAAAAATACCAGCATATCGTATTTCACATCAGCAAGATCGCTTAAGTTACTGGCTACGGTGCGATAAATTACCGCTTTATTAAACTGATATCCTTTTTCCATCAGAGCATCTGCTATTTCCTGCTTTGCAATATCAGAACAAGGCAAAAGGTATTTTTCTGTTTTATGCTTTTTCATCACTTCCATTAAATCGGCGATGTTTTGCTTGCCGTAAAAAATTTTACGCTTTCGGTAAGTAATATATTTCTGAAGATAAAAAGCAGTTGATTCAGAGATACAGAAGTATTTAAACTCTTCGATATTGGTGATACGCATTTCAGCGCAAATCCTGAAAAAATGGTCAGCTGCATGCCTGCTGGTAAGAATAATAGCTGTATGCTCCGGAACATTAACTCTGTCCTTGCGAAAATCAACTGAAGGTATTCCTTCAATATTGATGAATGCCCGGAAATCAATTTTTACATTGTATTTCTTGGCAAGATCAAAGTAAGGCGACTTTTCCGATTCGGGCTTTGGCTGGGTTACCAGTATTGTTTTTACTTTCAAGTGTCAGTTTTTGTAACGATTTCAGTCTTACCCATTTCCACTATACTTGCATCAACACAATCTTCCTGATGAGCAACAAAGGGGCTACTTCGAATGCGCAAAGGTACAAAAACAAATAAAAAACAGGGGCACGGGGAATGCTCATCCAAAGTACAGACACCCTAACCAGTCTGTAGATGAGGAATCCGGCTAAAAGAATCAATGCTGTTACAATGCTAAAGTGCTGAAGTTCATCAGGAGCATAGGCAATTGATACAATTATCGGGAGCAGCACCAGTCCGGCCATCATGTTAAAAAGAAAAATGGTAAAAACATAACCGTATAACAACATCAGGATGGTAGATAAAAAAGTAGCCAACCTATTAGATGCCAGTAGTCCTTTTACAAACCACCCAATTAAACCAATAGTTAAAAAGGCGGCAATAGCATACGCAAAATTGAAACCGATGTACTCGGAAAAAGAAAGCAACAGGGTATAAAAAAGAACAAGTGCTAAACCAACCAGGCCATACTGAAATGGATGTACTGATTTACGGTTGCTTGTTTCAATAATAAAAAAAGCGGCAAACGTTAGCAACATACACAGGGCAGCGTACTTAATTGAACGCATGGTTTTTTGATAACCATTAACCGGCACAAACAAGCTTACACCAAAAGCAGCAGCATTAATATTTTTAGGGTTGGCTTCTACGGTAGACTGACGCACAGTTGTATTAAAATCATTTGGGGCAATTGTATAATCTCTGCCCACCCATTGCTGCGGAAAATTATTTTTGCCCGCAATGGTTTTCCAGCTTGCCGTAAACCCATTTTTATCTATAGCGGAAGTTTGCGGCAATATGTCACCGGTAAAGTTTGGATGCGGCCAGGCAGCTTTTACATTAACGGTTGTGGCCCCGCCCGAAGGTGTAAACAACAATTGTTGCGAGCCATTAAGATTTAAAGCAGCAGAGAAGTTAATGTTCTCTAAATCCTGCGGGCCGGTTAACGCCAACTTGCCTTCCAGTGCCGAACTAATTGCACCATCGGCAGCCGATTGTGGTGATAGTGTAATCAACGAATCATTTACCCTCATAGTTAACTCTTCATTCAAACCTTTATTATCGCTCAGCGGCAATTTTATCATGGCCTCATTCCAAATTACATCCTGCGGTAAAATGTTCATACGTTCAATTTGAATGGAATTAAATTTGCCGGATAAATTTATGGCTGATGAATAGAGCATTACTTTATAAATGCCCCTGTGTTTTTCAATGGGTTGCACCGTTGCGTTTATTTTTAGTTCGCCCGG